>PLAD01000193.1 GCA_003134215.1 Armatimonadota bacterium | reverse complement strand
CTCGGCCATTTCTTACTCATCACAATGCGCTCCAGACAGACCTTCACCTGCGAATCTCACTCGAACTATACTTGAAGCGTCTGATTATCGGCGGCTTCGAAAAGGTTTATGAGATCGGGCGTGTCTTCCGTAACGAAGGAATAAGCACGCGTCACAACCCGGAGTTCACCCTTCTTGAACTCTACGAAGCATATACCGATCTTGACGGAATGATGGACCTTGTCGAGCGGATGTTCCGCTATGTCTGCTTTGCCCTCCACGGCAAAGAGCAATTTACGTTCCATGGCCATTTGATCGATCTTGCCCCCGCCTGTGTGCGATTGCCGATGCTGGAAGGTATTCAGAAGTACGCGGGGATCTCGCCCGATGCCTTCGATTCCTTGGAATCGTCGCATGCCGCCATGAAGTCGCTTGGGCTCCCAGTAGAAGATGAGCCCACAGTCGGCGGAATTATCGAGAAACTGCACGAGCGCTTCACCCAGCCAAACCTCATCCAGCCGACATTCGTCACCGATTTCCCGCTGGAAACGTCGCCGCTCGCGAAGAAAAGCCCGGCGAATGCAAACCTGACCCGCCGATTCGAAATCTATATTGCATCCGCCGAACTTGGTAATGCGTTCAGTGAGATTAACGATCCTTTGGATCAGCGAGAACGGTTCGAGCAGCAGGGGAAGCTAAGGGCGGCCGGGGACTCTGAAGCGCATCCAATGGACGAAGACTTCCTCAGAGCCATGGAATACGGCATGCCCCCCACCGGCGGCTACGGCGGCGGAATCGACCGACTCGCCATCATCCTCGCCGATGCACCGAGTATCCGGGATGTGATACTATTCCCTCTGCTCCGTCCAGAGTCGTCAACGCAGCATTAGCCTTACCGCCCGGCCCAGTCCTTCCCAGCTTCATCCTCTTCACTGAACTGGAGAGGATCTGCCGGAATCGTGCCGACGTCAGGAATATCGTTGACATCGGTAAGACCGCCGTGTCGTTCGATAATCGTCCGCACCTCGATAGCATCGTTGATATCGACGCGGACAGTCACCACCGACCCGATCTCATCGTAAATGATACCGGTGTCCTCGATCCCGTGTGATTTAAGTTCGTCAATCGCCGCGTCGGCATTAGCAGGCGCCTCAAATTGAGCGTATATTGTTTCTGTCATTCGGTTCCAAACCTTTCCAGCAAATCGCAAACGCACCAATAACTCATCCCCGACAAATTGCCCCACCAAACAAACTACATGGCTCGGACTCCGTTACTGCGAGCGGTTCGGGTGTACAATCTTAACGTGAGTTCCCCATTGGATGTTGAAAACCCGGATCTGCTGTCTGTTCGGTCTGTCACCAAGTTTTATGGCAAGAACTGTGTTCTAGACAATGTCTCCTTTACCCTGAAGCGAGGGGAGATCCATGCGCTCCTCGGCGAAAACGGCGCCGGTAAGACGACATTGATGAATGTACTTCGCGGCCTCACGCAGCCGAACTCGGGCCAAATCATTATTGACGGCGCTCCCGTCCAGATCAAAACACCTCTCGACAGCTCTCGATCCGGAATTGGCATGGTCCATCAGCACTTTCTTCTGGTTCCTGCGTTTACGGTGGAAGAAAACCTTATTCTCGCCGGCCAGCAGCATGGCTTCCTGATCGACCAGCGCAGTATCAAAGCAAAGGCAGACCAGATCTGCACGAAACTCGCCTGGAATATCCCGTATACCTCCCGCGTTTCAGACCTGACCGTCGGAGTCCAGCAGCGTGTCGAGATCTTGAAGGCGCTGCTCGGCGATGCCCGTATCGTTTTGTTCGACGAACCCACCGCTGTCCTCACTCCGAATGAGGTCGACGACTTACTGGTTGTCCTGCGCGCTCTGCGTGACGAAGGCCGTTCGCTGGTTTTTGTCTCCCATAAGCTAGGTGAAGTCATGGCGCTCTGTGATCGTGTCACAGTCCTCCGTCGCGGCCATGTCGTCGGACAGGTCGCAGTTTCCGACACCAGTCCCGCCGACCTCGCCAGACGGATGGTTGGCGATGACAGCGCCGAGCTTTTGGACGAAGAAATGTCGGTTGGAACAACTCCCCGCGGACCCGGCATCTCAGTTAGCCGCATAGAGGCGCCGCGGACCGGTAAAGACGATGTTGCGCTGCGCGATGTTACCTTTGATGTCGGAGCAGGCCAGATACTCGGTGTGGCCGGAGTCGATGGAAACGGACAGGAAGAGCTGTTCGAGCTCCTTGTCGGCCTGCGCAAGTATAGCAGCGGTACGATCAGCGTCGCTGGTGCCGCAGTAACGAACTTGCGGCCGTCTTCGCTCACACAACTCGGGATCGCCGTCATTCCGCCGGACCGCCAGCGGCAAGGCCTCGCACTCTCGATGAGTATTCGTGACAATTTGCTCTTTGACGAAATCGGCGATAAAAGGAACCGCCGTCTGGGGATCCTTGCCAACCGCAGGCTGGATAAGCTCGCATTGCAGCTCAGGGACGAGTTCGACGTCCGCACACCGGATATTTCGCTTCCTGTTTCGTCCCTCTCGGGAGGGAATCAACAAAAGATCGTAATCGCTCGAGCGCTTTCGAAAAAACCTGCCATTGTCCTGGCCGCGTCGCCGACCCGTGGCCTTGATGTCGCGGCCGCCGCCTATGTCCACGCAAAGCTGCGAAAATGCCGTGATGACGGCGCTGCAATTATCCTGATCTCGACCGAGCTCGATGAGGTCACCGCTCTAGCAGACAAGATCGCGATACTCTACGAAGGCCGAATCGCAGCAATAGTCACACCAAAGATGTCACGTAAGCAGCTCGGTCTGTTGATGGGTGGAAAGTCGCTTCAGGAATCGGGAAAAATGGTCGAAGGATCGTAGAAAGGCTGCGCGCCATCGCTCGAAGCGACGAGCTCAGCAAGGCGGCAGGCGCGCTCGATCGCCTCGCCGTCAGAAATTCCGGCAAGCAAGGCACTGACAAGCGCAGCAAGAAATGCATCGCCTGCCCCAACCGCATCACCCTTCGTCTCAATCGACCGGGCTTCACTCCAATGCCATTTGCCCCCGCGCCACAGGCCCGCACCGGAACTGCCGCAGGTAACGCAAACGGCAGCGTTACCGACGGTCATCGAAAACGTCGCCGCCATCAGTTCAACATCACCGACTCCAAACGGATGGATCACCGACAGTTCGTCTTCGTTGACCTTGACCAGGTCGGCGTTCTGCGCCAGAGCATACACCCGATCGATTGCATAAAACGGAGCGCGAAGGTTTACATCAAAAACCTTCATGCCGGCGATGGATGGCAGCAAACTTGCCAAAAGCTCCTGATTCGAGGCATGACGCAGGGCGAGCGATCCAAAAATGAACACGTCCGTAGCTAAACTTCTTCGACGAAGCTCGCTGGTGTCGGGAATGTAGTCCCAGGCGACATCATCGACTATTTCATACGTGGGATTGCTCGGTGCGGATAGGTCCACCTGAACGACACCCGTCGCCTTGTTTTCAACAGTGGCGACCAGTTCGGTTGAGACTCCCCACGCATCAAGACGGCGGCGCACTTCGGTGCCAAGGAAGTCATTGCCCACGGCAGTTGCCGGAAGCGACTCTACGCCCAGCCGATGGAGATGATACGCCGCGTTAGTCGGAGCGCCTCCCAGAAAGAGTCCTTTCGGCGTTGAATCCCACAGGACTTCGCCAAAA
>PLAD01000228.1 GCA_003134215.1 Armatimonadota bacterium | reverse complement strand
TCTGGCAGGCCTCCACGCAACGCCCGCAGAGGATGCACTGCTGCGGATCGTAGCGATAGAACGGGTTCGAATGATCTTCGGCATAGGGTTTGGTCTTGTACTGCCGCTTGGGATGTTCAATCTGCAGGAGTTTCTCGGTGTTGTGGATCGTGCAGTTGCCGTTGTTATTGTCGCAGACGGTGCAGTAGAGGACATGGTTGCTGAGGATAACATCGTACGCATCCATTTGCGCTGCTTTTGCTTTCGGCGACTGAGTATTGACAGTCATTCCGGCGTAAATATGAGTTCCGCAGGCGCGCGTCAGTCGGCCGTCGACTTCCACCAAGCAGGTGTCGCAAGTCTGGATCGGCCCGAGCTGCTTCAGATAGCACACCTGCGGGATCTTTGTCCCGACACGGTTGATCACATCGATTAGCAGCTCCCCGGCTGCTGCCTCGTGAGCAATTCCGTCGATAACAATATTCGCCATATAAGTCTCCAACCGCTTAGACGTTAAACAAAACTAGACGGTGCCGCCAACAGCAGCCATTGCTGAGATCCGTTCAGGATTCGAGTAGATATTGAAGCGCCTGTCGCGCAGAAAGCCGATCAGTGTGATATTGAACTCGGCTGCGAGTTGAACCGCAAGACTGGACGGCGCGCCGACAGCCGCCATGATTGGGATCCTGGCCATCACGGCCTTCTGAACAAGTTCGAAGCTGCTTCGTCCGCTGACGAGTAGGATTGTCTTCCTGAGCGGCAGACGAGCAGCCAGAAGCTCGGAACCGATCAATTTATCGAGCGCATTGTGGCGGCCAACATCTTCGCGCAGGGATAGCAACTCTCCAGCGACGCTGAAGAGAGCGGATGCATGCAGGCCTCCCGTCTGATCAAAAACTGCCTGGGCGGATCTGAGCTTCGCTGGAAGAGAAAGAATAATTTCACGCGTAACGGCGAAATCGTCGTGAATCGGAGTCGCAGTTCCGGCGGTGAGGACCGCCTCAAGCGACGTCTTCCCGCAGACTCCGCAGCTCGATGTGGTGTAGAAATGGCGCTCCAAACGCTTTAAATCGAGTCTGTCGCCAGAGGGCAGCTCGACACAGACTCTGTTCCCTTGTTCAACTTCTGTTTGCGATAGAGCGTAATCGATAGAGACAATCTGATCAGGTCGTCGGATGATGCCTTCGGAGTACAGGAAGCCGGCGGCGAGGTCGAAGTCGTCGCCAGGGGTTCGCATCGTGATGGAAACGGAATGCATCCGACGCTTACCGTCTTTGTCGAAAGCGAGCTGGATTTCCAGCGGCTCTTCGGCGGCAATGTAGTCTTCGGCAACCGCGGTTTCGGCATCGGCGACGTGAACTATTGGCTGTTTGACAGCACCTCGCAGGGTCATTGGCCTTCCCGACCTCCCAATCCGGCGGGAACCTGGATGCAAAGCAAATGAAGCGTGTCGGCAGTCAACATACGATACTCCGTCGTACCCAGCGTCAACTTGCAGTCAAACGTACAAAAAGCAATTATCTGCGGATACGGCCTAGTGCGGGACGCCGCCGATGAGGTTGTGATAGAACGAAATTCCGAGCGGCTCTCTTGCAATCAAGACGCCGTTCTCCTTCACGACGCGATAAGAAGTCACCGCGAAACCGTCGGGGTAGGTCCTCTTGGGGCTGACATCGATCGCCACCTCGGCATCGGGATGCGGAACGGCATCTCGGTCTCCGATCAGCGATTCGGTGAGCGTTCCGCCGTCGGTTGCGACGGCTCGCACAATGATTGGCTTGCTGGTGTTATTCCGGAACTTGAAATCGTCCCCACCCCATGCGACGGTCGCGTCTCGTCCGGCCGGGACGTAGTGCACTGGAAGCGAATGGGCGTGCCGCTCGACAATCGGCATATTGGCCAGCAAGACGGCATTATAGAGGGTCGAACTTCCCTGGCAGATCCCACCGCCGACATCCTTTTTCATGCGGTTGTCCACATAGATGATGGCATCCTGAAACCCGGTTTGTTGTGTTCGCGGGCCGACCGAGTCGTTATAGGAGAATACCTCCCCTGGGCCGACGACGGTACCGTTAATATTGTGTATCGCCAGCATCAAGTTATTGGTCCTGGTCACATTGCCTGGGTTAAAAGTAGTCGTGTAGGAAACGAGCGTATCCGAAAGCCCTGTCACGTCACTCGGAGAGACCTCAGGCTTTGTCACGACGAAGGGAATATTGTCGACAATCACCGGCTTTGCGAGGCTCGGCAGGTTCGCGAGCACTTCGGTTAGCGCGGCAGCCTGGTTGACATCTCGTCCTGCACGGCCTGACGCTACTGATTCGACGCTGTCTCCGGCGAACTTCACCTTGGGTTCGAGAACCGGCGAACGCCAAACATCGGCGACGCGGGACAAATGCAGGGCGACATCGCCGCTATCGATATGGAGCGGCAGCGGAACAGCAGTATTGGACGGGGCATTCAGTGCTTGTGCAATTGCGGTCTGGTAGTCGAAAACTCCGTGGAAATCGCTCAGCGAATAGTGAAACGAGTCGTTCCCGTTAACGTCGCGGAACCGAATGACAATCTTGTTCGCGACCGCGGATGTCGCCGCGGTTTGAACAGCCTGGAGGGCGGTTGCAGCAGTCAAGCCGCCGACAGGCACAGTATCGATTGTCACGCCAGGCGCAATTGTCGGCGCCTTAGCAACAGTGGGAGCGGCCGACGTATTGCCGGCGCCGGTTGGCGGAGTTGTGCCTGAACACCCACAGAGTGTCGCTGCCAGCAAACTGACAGCGATAATCGCCCCAAAGCCTATTTTATTTTTAATGGTATTCGGCATATCAACTGCGCTGCCAGGTCGTCCCTTGCGGTCTGTCTTCCAAAATGATACCCAGTGACTTCAAATCGTCGCGAATTCGATCCGAAAGTCCGTAATTCTTCGATTCTCTCGCAAGCTTCCGCCACGCAAGAGCGTGCTCGATCAGCGCGTCAGTTAAACCGTCCGGTGCGGAAGCTTCCTGCGAAGTGAGTTCGATTCCGAGGCTGCCGATCAGTTTCCTAACGGTTGAGGAGTAGAACGCAATCTCCGCTGGAGCGGGCGTCGGCGACGCGATTTCCTTGTTCAGTTCGGACAGCGCCTCGAAGACGACTCCGAGCGCGGCCGCGCTGTTAAAATCATCATCCATCGAATCTTCGAATTTTGCAAGGTGAAGCGGGCTAACTGTATCTACAACGGCTCCGTTCGACATTTGGTCTGCCGTCGATAGCGCTTTTCGCAGACGGTCGTACGATCGGGCTGTTTCGGCTAACCGTTCCGGTGCGTAGTCGATCGGCGCGCGATAGTGTGTCGACAGCAGGTAGAGCCGCAGCACCTGGGCGGGATATTCGGCCAAGATCTCCTTAATCGTAAAGAAGTTGCCCAGCGATTTGGACATCTTCTCGCCGCCGGCGTTAACCGAGCCCCAATGCATCCAGACCCGCGCGAAAGGGACACAGCCGGTTCCGGCTTCGCCCTGCGCGATCTCGTTTTCGTGGTGCGGAAAGAGCAGATCGATCCCGCCGGCGTGAATATCGAAGCTCAGCCCAAGAAACTTTTGTGCGAGCGCCGAGCACTCAATATGCCATCCGGGCCGGCCGGGTCCCCAGGGACTGGGCCACGACGGCTCCCCGGGGCGCTCCGCCTTCCAGAGGGCGAAGTCAAGCGGATCGCGCTTTAGCGGATCAATTTCGATACGAGCGCCAGATTCCATCTCATCGGAGCGACGGCGTGAAAGCTTGCCGTAGTCCGGAAATGTTCGAACCGAGAAGTAAACATCGCCGTTTTCCGCAACATAGGCGTGCTCGCGCTCCAAAAGCTGCGCGATGAGTTGCAAGATCGCCGGGATGTTTTCCGTGACTTTGACAAACTCGACCGGCGTTATGCCCAAGCTGTTCCAGTCGGCAAGGTAGTTGTTGGAGTAACGCGTGGCTAGTTCGACTGTCCCGATGCCCTCTTCCGCAGCCTTCCGGATAATTTTATCGTCGACATCGGTAAAGTTCTGCACCATGGTGACATCGTAGCCTCGATATTTAAACCAGCGTCGAATAACATCGAAAGCCAGCGCTCCGCGCATATGCCCGAGATGGGCCGGTCCTTGCGGGGTGAGGCCGCAGGCGTAGATTCCTACTTTGCCTGGCTCCCGCGGTTCGAAAACTTCTTTATCGTGCGTGAGAGTATTGTAAATTGTTAGCGACATTGATCCTTAAATTCCCGCTCCATGGACATTCTCCGTCGGTGTCGTCCCTGTTTCGTTTACCATCTTCTTAAAGTACTCCAGCAATGGAACATCGCCGTTCTGCTCCGCCAGCTCCCGCTGATGCGCATGGAAGACTGTTGCGACTTCCGGCTGTACACTCTCCTCCAGCTCTTCCAGGCGGCAGCGGAGGTCGCTGATCTCTTCGATCGCCCGTCGCAAAAGCTCGCCCATTGGGTCGGCGGTTCCAAGCGCCATGTCCATAATCTGAAACGTCGTGCGCGACGATATATGGACACCGTCCTGCACCAGTATTCGCGCGGGAACGCCCACAGCGGTCGCGCCGGCCGGCACATGCCGGGTCACAACGGAGTTCGCGCCGATACGTGCGCCGTCACCGATCGTAATGTTGCCTAGCACCTTCGCGCCCATACCAAGCAGCACATTGTTGCCGACGGTCGGATGGCGCTTTGTGCGCTCCATCGATGTACCGCCGAGTGTGACCTGGTGATACATTAGAACATCATCACCAATGATCGCGGTCTCACCGATCACGACTCCCGCGCCGTGGTCGATAAAGAACCGTCGTCCGATCTGCGCCCCCGGATGGATTTCGACGTTGGTGAGGAACCGCGACCACTGTGAAACGACCCGCGCAAGAAAGAGGAGCTTGTGTTTATAGAGCCAGTGTGCAAACCGATGATGGAGGATCGCCCACAGGCCGGCGTATGTGAGAACCTCGAAGATCGTCCGAGCGGCCGGGTCCTTATTGAAGATGGTCTGAATATCTTCCCTAATCGTACTAAACATCGTCGTTTTACTACTGCCCTCGGCCCGGTACGCGGTCACAAAATGTCCGATTATGTCCAGAATTTCTCACTGGTTAAGCTCAGCATCAGCATCTGCCCCGCAGCATCGCGCGCAGTCCCATTCTCATTCAACTCATCCCTCAGCAACAGCTTCAGCCAAGGCCTCTTTGACTGCATTCGCCGTCAATACTATATCGTCGTCGGTATGCGCCGTCGACATAAAGGCGGCTTCGAACTGCGACGGGGCAAGATAGACCCCGCGGTCGAGCAGCAGTCGGAAGTATTTCGAGTAGAGCTCGGTATTGGAGCTCTTAGCATCGGCATAGTCGGCCACCGGTTTGCCGGTCAGGAAGAGAGTCATTATTGATCCAACACGGTTTATGGTGAACGGCGTTCCTGCACTTCGAGCCGCTTCGGCTGTCAGCTCTTCCAATTTGGACATTTTGTTGTCGAGTTGGCGGTAAAGATCGGGCTGCGACGCGATCAAATTCAGCACTTCGATACCGGCAGCGACAGCCAGCGGATTGCCGCTGAGCGTGCCCGCCTGGTAGACCGGCCCCATCGGCGCGACCGAGTCCATAATGTCGGCGCGCCCGCCGTATGCTGCAAGAGGCAGGCCGCCGCCGAGGATCTTGCCAAGGCAGGTCAAATCCGCCTGAATGCCAAAGTACCCCTGCGCCCCGCTGCTGGAGAGCCGAAAACCGGTAATGACCTCGTCGAAAATTAGCAGTACGCCGCGCTTGATTGACTCTGCCCGCAGCGCCGCAAGAAAGCCCGGTTTCGGCGGCACAACACCCATATTCGCCGCGACCGGTTCGACCAGGATGCAGGCGAACTCGCCCGGATGCGCATCTAGAGCCAGTTTCACTGCATCGATATTGTTGTAAGGAACCGTAATCGTGTCACGGGTCAGGTTCGCCGGAACACCGGCCGAACCCGGCATGTCGAAAGTCGCGATTCCAGACCCGGCGTTGGAAAGGAGACCGTCACTGTGACCATGATAGTTGCCTTCGAACTTGAGAACCTTGTCGCGCCCGGTATAGCCCCTCGCGGCCCGCACCGCGCTCATGACGGCCTCGGTCCCGGAGTTGACCAGGCGGACCTTCTGTATCGACGGCACCATGTCGACGATCTTCTCGGCGAACAACAGCTCACCCAAAGTAGAAGCCCCAAACGAAGTCCCCCGCCCCGCGGTCCGCTCTATCGCCCCAATCACTGAGCGAGGCGCATGGCCAAACAAAAGCGGCCCGTAAGACATCACATAATCGACATACGAATTGCCGTCAACATCGACGATTCGACTCTGCTCGCCATGGTCAATAAACAACGGCGACCGCCCCACAGACCGAAAAGCCCGCACCGGCGAATTCACCCCGCCAGGAATCAATTTAAGCGCCCGATCATAATATTTCTGAGATTGTTCGTAGGAACGCATTTGGGATTAGTATACCTGGAGGGACCGTTGGGAGGTGGGTTGGGAGTTGAGGGCCGGTGCAGTTCAGAATAGCGAAGCAAATTAATTTGATATAAGCCCCTGACGAAAGAGGCATCCAGATTGACAGTTCCAGATCAACTTATAGACGAAGTCAGCGAAAAGGCCTTAGCAATATACAACGACAAACTAAAATCCATCCTGGAGCCAGCCCACAGCAAGGTATACGTCGTTATTCACTTTGATACTGGCGATTACCAGCTTGGAAACACGCTTTATTCAGCCCTGCACACTATGCGTGAGCTTCACGAACCGGTTCGGCTGGTCGGAATGAAAATCAAAACCGAACCCGAATATGGCTTAGCGGCAACGATACTTGCCTATCGCAAATTGGTCTCTGGCCAATCCTAAATTGCAATCAGATCTTGCAGTTTTCGTTGGGTATCTTGAAGCCGAGCGGAATCTTTTGGTGTCTCGTCCGCGGTAATCTCGATCTCGTGGCCTAATGCCAACATTACGCTGAATAGTTTGTCAACGCTAATATTTCGTGTCATTCCCTTCAGCATCCGCGATACTGCCGGCTGAGTCATGCCAATGCGTGCAGCTATCTCTACCTGAGTAAGCTCAGCCTTTTCAACCATCTAAGGTGTCTCTAATGTTTTTCAATTGCTTCCGCACGTGTTCAGGATACTAAAAGTTGCATACTACTGGATGTTTTGCCGCATATCCGCACGACTGTTTTAGTGACCGATGAACGTCTGCTCTCGTTCGACGCCATGATCTGCTTAAATTTACAAGATTATGGCTGCGGAACTTTCGGCAGATGCAAAATTTGGCTGAAATATGAAGACTACGGGCGGGCGACCATGAAACTTTGGGAGGAAGGTGTTGAGAAAGCATGAGTATTGTTGATAACAAAGTACTTTTGGGCGATGGACATCGATATGATCTTTGGGCCAATTTGCTCTGGCTGCCGCGCATAGTCGAAAGCGGCGGGGATGAGGAGCGAGCGCTGTTTAAGCATATCTTGTCTGCTTCTAAAATATGGATTGTTCGGTTTGGCGTGGATTCTCCGTCTGTGCCGCCGGAAGTCGTGCTTTCGGAATCCGCTTTACGTGGGCTTTGTGAGGAGTGGCTGACTTTTGTTGAAAAGTTCGAATATCATACGCGAATCGACTATAGGACCTATCGAGGTGCAGCAGTGACCGGCATATTCGGAGATATTGCCCGCCATGTTGTGAACCACAGCACTTACCACCGCGGCCAGCTTCGGGAGAAATTCGGGGCTCAAGGATTAGATTTTCCTGAAACCGATTTCCTGCTCTATGCAGCAAGCCGGTCTCTGGAATAAGCTCTTCATCCGGCCGGCGCCAGGACTTGGGCGCTACGGGCGGGGAGGTAGATTTGGACGCTTTGACCGCGGCCGTACATTCCGAAGTCTTGTACCGGGTAGAGCGAGCCGTTGGGCGCGTGGTCGGTCCCGCCGAACGCAACATCGTCTGTACTGAGAATGACGCGGTAGTTTTCGTGGTCGGGGACAGGTATGCGCAGGTCGGTGTAGGACTCGGTGATATGGAAGTTGAACGCGAAGACGAGAGCGCCGCGGCGGTAGATTAGCTGCCGTGAGTCTTCGTGGAGGGCCAACTGCTCGATCAGATGGTCTTTTAAAATATTGTAGGTGATGTCGAGGCTTTGCATCGCCCGGTCGAACTCGTTTAGTCCAAAATACCGAAGCTTCGGGTTGTCGGCGAGAGACCATTGCCGGCGCGCGTAGTGGTAGGAAAAGCCATTGCCTTCACGGGGAAAATCCACCCATTCAGGGTGGCCAAACTCATTCCCCATGAAGTTCAGATAGGCGTCTCCGGCCAGCGAAAATGTCAGCAGTCTTATTAGCTTATGCAGTGCGACACCACGGTCGACGACAACGCTGTTACTGCCGACAGCCATGTTCCAGTACATCTCCTGATCAATGAGTCGGAATGCCAGAGTCTGGTCGCCGACCAGCGCCTGATCGTGGCTTTCCGCGTATCCGACGTGCTTTTCGCCGAAGCGTCGGTTCAGCAGAGTTTCGTAGATTCCGCCCAGCGGCCAGTCCTCATCGCGCACCTCTTTGATCAGCTTGATCCAATAATCCGGGACCCCCATGGCCAGTCGGTAAGTAAATCCGATGCCGCCGGATTTCACTGGCAGCGCCAGGCCGGGCATGCCGGACACATCCTCTCCGATCGTAATCGCACTTGGGTTTACTGTCTTTGCGAGTTCGTTGGCAAGCTTTAAGTAGACCACAGCATCCCAGTCCACATTGTCACCGAAGTAGTCGTCATAACTTGAGAAGGTCCGAGCCAGACCATGGTCGTGGTACATCATGCTCGTGACACCGTCGAAGCGGAAGCCGTCGAACTTGTACTCTTCCAGCCAGTACCTAACGTTGCTGAGGAGAAAGCGCTTTACCTCGAACTTTTGGTAATCGAAGACCAGAGAATCCCAGGCGATATGCCGCCCCCGATCTCCATCGTGAAAGTACTGGTACTGGGTGCCGTCGAACTCGTTCAAGCCTTCCAGCGTATTTTTGACTGCGTGACTGTGCACAAGGTCGAGGAGGACGCGGATGCCGAGGGAATGCGCTGTGTCGATGAGGCGCTTAAGCTGGTCCGGCGTGCCGAAGCGCGAAGAGACTGCATAAAAGCTGGAGACATGGTAGCCGAAGGAGCCGTAATACGGGTGCTCCTGAATGGCCATCAACTGGATCGCGTTGTACCCAAGGTGATGGACGCGGGGCAGGATTTCGTCGGTGAACTCGTCGAACGACCCGACTTTGCCATCTTCCTGCGCCATACCGACATGAGCCTCGAAGATCCGCAAAGCGCCGTCGGTCTTTACGGGCGCTTCATGCTGAAAGATGTAAGGAGTTGACGGCATCCAGAACTGGGCGGTGAAGTCGTGGCTGCTCGGGTCCTGCAGCACTCGTTTTGCGTACGCCGGGATCCGGTCCATTCCGCCCCGCGCGCTGACAACAAAGACCTTAAGCTCGCTGCCGTGCACTAACTTGCCGGCATATTCTGAGTCGGGCAGAAAGATCGACCAGACGCCGAAATTGTCGCGCGCCAGCGGATTGGCATCGCGATCCCAGGCGTTGAAGTCGCCGAAGAGGCTCAGATGCTCTGCGGCGGGAGCCCACTCTCGGTACCAGACCCCAGGGTCACCATCGACATCGCCGCGATTAAACCCGAAATAGGAATATCCCTCGCTGATCTCACCCATCAGCCCTCCCGCCTGGTCAATCCGGCCGCGTACAAATCGATAGTAATCGTTACGCGCTCGAATCTGCCCGGAGTACGGCGCGAGCCACGGATCGGAAGCTATCAGTTGAAGATCATCGTTGATTTCGTTCATGGCTTAACACTCTTTATTGTCGGCCCGCAGAATTCACGGGCCGATCGGATTTTGTAATGCATCTGCCAGTATATTCGCCAAAGACAAAGGATATTCCTTGGATCAAATTAGGAGTAAATCAGGGCGACAAGAATTGCAGACTAACCACGGCCGCCTAGGCCACAAAACGTACGACTCCGCCGTCGACACGCAGCGCGGCCCCGGTGGTGGCGGAGGCTTGTTCCGAGCAGATGTAGACCACCATGTTCGCTACCTCATCGGTAGTCGCAAAGCGCTGGATCAGCGATGTCGGCCGGTTCTCCTTCAAGAACAGCTGCTCGGCCTCATCCTGCGAAATGCCTTTCTCTTTGGCAAGCGATTTCATCCAATTTCCCAATATTTCGGATCTTGTCGGTCCCGGGAGCACGGCATTGATTGTGACTCCAGTTCCGGCGACTGACTCGGCAAGGCCGCGGGAAACAGCAAGCTGCGCGGTCTTTGTCACTCCGTAGTCGATCATCTCCTTCGGAATATTGACCGCAGATTCGCTGCTGATAAAGACCACCCTGCCCCATCCACGCTTCACCATTCCGGGTAAGTATTGCCGTGTCATCCGTACACCGCTCAGGACGTTGACCTCGAATATATTCAACCAGTCGGAATCCGTCAGCTCAGCAAACGGCTTTGGCGAAGCTGTGCCCAGATTGTTGACCAGGATGTCGGCATCAGACGCTTCGGCAACAAACGATGCGACTCCTTCCGCAGTTCCGAGATCGGCGGCAATCCCAGTGATTTCGACATCGGGAAACTGCTGTCTCATCCCTTGCAGCGCCTTCGTGACCCGCTCCTCGCCCCGGCCATTGATAACCACAGGTGCCCCTGACCCTGCCAACCCCTCCGCAATTGCGCGTCCAATGCCGGCGGTAGATCCAGTAACGACTGCCTTGCGGCCTGTAAGACTAATATTCATCGATTGCCTCTTCCGTTCTTCCATCAATAGATCATAACCATTTTAGAAACTATTGAACGTTTGTCGCAGTGATTAGAGAGCAAAGGGAGGGGTGTGCGAAGTCCATTGGAATAATGCCGTATCTGATGCGGCGGGCGTTTTTGAAATAGGCGGCGAGTTACGAGTTAATGGTATTAGAGACGGCGGTTATATTCGGTATGCCAAGAACGTTGGAGACGTATCCACTAGTGAAGCGTCGAGGAATTTGGGGAGTGGGTATACTAATGAGCATGTCCGATGCCTTTCAGGCTTCGTCGCAGCCTAACTCGTATAAGCTGAGGACTGAAGGAACACAACCAGATCCGCCGGCGCAGCGTGTCCGCAAGGAGCTGAGCGCAGCAGATAGAATGCTGATTGCTCGCGCGCAAACTGGGGATGCCTCGGCGTTCAACGATCTCATCAAGGTTTACGAGAAAGCGGTCTTCAACTTCGCACTACGGCTTACCAGCGACTACGACGATGCTCACGATATCGCCCAGGATGCATTTATCCGTGCATTCAATGCCATTCACAGTTTCCGAGGTGACGCCTCCTTCACCACCTGGCTTTTTCGGATCACCACGAACGTCTTTCTCGACGATCGTAAGAAAAAACGCGCCCATCCAGTGCAGTCGCTAGACGAATATGTCTCGGTCGACGAAGGCACCATGGCGCGACAGGTGGAAGACCATGCTCCCGGCCCAGAATCGATTGCCACCGATAAAGAACGCACCGCAGCGTTAAACCGCGCGATTCAGCAGCTCCCCGAGTATCAGCGGGCCATGGTCGTTATGTACCATATCGAACAGAAGGCCTACGAAGAGATTGCCGAGATTTTGGAAATACCGATCGGCACTGTGAAGTCGCGCCTGAACCGGGCGCGACTGGCTCTCAAAGAAATTTTAACGCCAGACAGGGAACTTTTAGAAGGCTGACGCAGTCAATTATGAAAATGGGATGAATTGAGACGGAGATGGCTATCAATTGCGAACAATTACAAGACCAATATTCTGATTATTTCGAGCACAGCCTTTCAGATGCTGACGTAGACACGTTCGAGCGTCACCTGGCCGGCTGCGACTCGTGCCGATCAGACTATCACACGTTCGCCACCATGTTCCAGTTCCTGGATCGAATCGAAGTGGCGGAAGTCGATCCTCCCAGCGACTTGCGCGCGGACATTCTCACTGCCATCGCGCAGCGCAACACTCCCAAACAGTTTTCGATGCTCGACTGGCTTGCCGGTGTCTTTTCGACGCCGCAGGTAGTCTGGGGCGCCGGTCTTGCAGCCGCAGCCTGTGTGGTACTGGGTATAGCCCTGACGGTACATTTTCCAAATTCAGCGAACAACGGGACATCGTCGACCGTCACCGCCGGCGAAGGCCTCGGGTCGTCGCCGATTTCAACGGCAGGTCCGGCCCCGCTGCTCCAGAACGTCGTCCTCAAGGAAGGGGCTGACAATATGGACTACGAGGTCTTCACGCTGCACATGCCGCCTTCCATGAGTTCTGCAGCGAACGTCAGCGCCTACGTTTTGCAGGACGGCGGCCCGGTTGCGGACCAGTCGATGGAGAGCGACACCAACAAAGCGACACCGGCATGGAGCGGGTCGATTGAGCCGAATGTCAGCCTGACTTTGCCTGTTGCAGTAACATCGGACCTACCAGCAGGTACAAGCCTGAACCTGCTGCTCGACTGGACATCGAAGGACGGAACCACATCCGGCCGCGAGGTGGCATTCGTTCCGATCACCGCCGCATCGTCGAACCCAACACAGGTGACCGCCGGCAGCTCGTTCTACGATGCAGTCCGGACGATCGCCGGCGAATATCAGCAAACCATCGTCGCCGACAGCTCGGCCCTCGCCGCAGTCCCGAATGTCAACTCGCTCTCCGGCTCCACCGGCAACGAACTAAACGCCGAACAAGCCCTACAGTCAGTCCTCAGCACGGACGGTTTCACAATAAAAGTACAGCCCGGGGGCTACTACTTAATCTCGCATCCGTAGGTTTTCTCAATTGAGGATCTGGGGGGTGGAGACGAGCTCCACCCCTTCGCCTTGTATCCCATCTTCGTCCATCTTTCCCTTGTCGGCTGCTTGGGCGTTCGACGCGGAATATGTCCGGCAGGTCTCGTTCGAAAAGGCGACCCGGCTGCTGCTGGAAACCGACGACGAGCTAGACTATCGCGCGTAATAGCGGTTTTGCGAACGCCAGCCGTTACTGGTTTATTTGGGAAAGACCAACTTCGCGCAAGTCAGATCGTCCACTCGCTCTAACGTAAACTGACCATTCAGGTCGCCGCGCGCCAGCGACTCGACAATCTGGAGCCCAAGCGAGTCCGTGCCGGCACGTGAAAATCCTTCCGGCAGCAGATGGCCGTCGTTAGTGACCTGCAGCTGTACTTCGTGTGCATCTTCGTGAAGCACGATTGTAATATTGCCCTCGTTGTAACCGTCACCAAATCCGTGCTCGACGGCGTTTTGAACAAATTCGTTGAGAATGAGCGCCAAGCCGGTCGCCTTCGAAGACGGCAGCAGCACATCTGGACCATCGACGTTGAAAACAATATGCTTATTCGGAGCAATCAGCGACTGGTTGGTCGCGGTCATGATGCTTTCGGCGATTTGACGCGTACTGATTATGTCGAGGTCTTCGCGTGAGAGTAGTTCGTGGACGCTGGCAATCGCTAGAATTCGATTGAGCGATTCGGTGAGTACCTGTTCCACGCTTCGCTGACCGACGTAGTGCATCTGCAGGCGAAGGAGCGAGGCAACCTGCTGCAGGTTGTTTTTAACCCGGTGGTGCATCTCCTGAATGATCGCCGAGCGGACCATCAGCTTCGCATGGTCGATCGCAATGGCGGCGTGGTTTCCGAGAGCAGTCAGGAACTGAATTTCTTCGTCGGTGAACTTGTGCGGGCGGTCGGTGTAGCAATTAAGCACACCGATGACCCGGTTCTTGACCTGCAGCGGCACCGCTGCCATGGCACAAAGACCTTCGCGCCGCGCGATATCCGGAAACTGGTAGTCGGCGGCATGACGGACATCGTACACGGTGATCGTCCGGCGTTCGGAAATAGCTCGTCCGGCGATGCTGTTGCCGATTTTTAAATTCGGCTTTTTCGCATACTCCTTACTCTTGTTCGTAGTCGCTTTGATGACCAGCTCTTCCTTCTCTTCGTCGACCAGCATTAGAGTGGTCACCTTGAAGTTCATCGTCTTCGCTGTCGCTGCAACGATCAATTGGAGGATCTCTTCAAGGTACATGTCGGACGTGATAGTCTTCGAGAGTTCCGAAAGCGTAGAGAGCTGCGATGCACGGCGCTCCATCTTCCGATACTGTCGGCTGTTTTCGACAGCGCCCGCGATCTGAGAGGCGATCGATTGAAGTAGGCGCACCTGTGTCTGCGTGTACTCATGCGGCTTATGGGTTCGGACATTGATGACCCCGATGACATCGCTGCGATAGACCAGCGGGACCGAGAGCATGCTCTGGAAGCGATCTTCCTGGAGCTCGGTGACGAACTTAAACCG
>PLAD01000404.1 GCA_003134215.1 Armatimonadota bacterium | reverse complement strand
AAAGCATCCAGGCGTCGTGCGGCATCTTTTGCTATAGCTTCGTTGCCGGGCGTCGTCAAAGCGTAGCGGTATCGTCGAACCAAAGAGTCCACAGCATTCGCGGGTCCGAAGTCGTACCAAAGGATCTTTGCACGCTCAGAAAGTACATAGGCACCATAATGCGAGGGGCCCCAGCGTTTACCGTCGCGTTCTGGTGCGTAGAATTCATCGAAGACCACCATCTCGACCAATACTCCATGCCCAAGCTTCGCGCGGATCTCGTCGAGGTCTGGCGTGGAACCCATTTCGCGAAGATCCAAGCTCTCCCGGCTCAACTCTGCGATTAATCGGTCCTCGCGATCGTTTACTTCTCTCGCATCCTGCGCGGACGGTCCGTTAAGAAGTGCGGCCTTTTGACTCCACATCCCCTCGAGCTCGTCCACTTTTCGCCGAAGATCCGGATTAAGGTCAGCTTTCAGGGCGTCCAGTGCGGCACCAGTTTCCTCTGAGACGCGACCTTTGGAAACGAGTATGGCCTTCAGGCCTAGTTCGCGCATGCGATTGTCGGTTCCTTGTATCGCGATGAGCATTGAGAGCTCGGTTCGCAGATCAGCTATGTAGTTTCGACGTGCCGTGACTCTTCCGAAACGTAACGAGTTCTCCATCCAACGAAGCCGATCTAGCCAACCACTCGCTAGTGTCTGGCGCGCAGCGGCGACCCTACCCGACTCCCACTGCAGCGCGGCCAGATTGACCAGAGTTGTGGTTGTATCTGGGTGATCGGCACCCAACTTTTTCTCGTCGATCTTGAGGGCGCGCGTGTATTGAAGCTCGGCTTTAGCGAAATCGCCCTGTGATCGACATAACCATGCCAGCCCAGCTAAAGCCCTTGCGGTATCCGGATGATCAGCACCCAGCATTTTTTCGCGAATAACAAGGGCTCGCTCATAGAGCGGTCGTGCCTGAGCGTAGTGGCCCTCCGAAACGTATAACGAAGCCAAACTAACAAGTCCGTCCGCCATGAGCGGATGTTCCGAACCGAAAACCTTCTCAATGATCTCTAAAGCCTGCCGAAATAGAGGCTCGGCTCGAGCGTTCTGGCCCTGCGATTTGTAGAAACTGGCCAAATTTGCGAGGGCCGTTGCTGTACCAGGGTGCCATGGGCCCAGCGATTTTTGGGAAATCTCCAGGGCCTGTCGACGAAGCGGTTCAATCTTGTCGTACAACCCTTGCGCTTGGTACAGCTCTGCAAGACCGCTAAGGGCCAACTCTTTGAACGGATAAGCCGAGTTCACCTTATCCCAAATCGCAAGGGCCCTTTGGTACAGTGGCTCTGATTGAGCCCACTTGCCTTGTGAATAATATAACTGAGCCAGATCGCAAAGCAGATTCGCCGTATCGGGATGTTGCGAGCCCCGCGCTTCTGTCAATATCGCTAGAGCCTCACGAAGGGACTTCTCCGATTCGGAGTAACGACCTTCCGTCTCATATAAAACTCCCATAGCGGCCAGTGCGGTCGCAGTCTCCGGATCTCGAGGTGCCGACTTCTCTCTTATAGCAAGCACACGCTGTAGCAAAGATTCGGATTCGGGGTATCGTCCTTCAGAGCGATAAAAGCCGGCAAGGTTATATAACGCCAACACTGTGTTTGGATGTTTAGGACCCTGTGCTTTTTCTTGAACAGCCAGCGCGCGTTCGTACAGCGGAGTTGCTTTGGCATATTCACCTCGCTGTTTGTACAACAAGGCCAGATTGTTCATAACAGATGCGGTATCAGGAGACTCGGGCCCTAGCGAGTTTTCGAAAATTTGGAGCGATTGCTCGTACAAAGGTTCGGCTTCTGCATACCTCCCCTCGAGCCGATAGATCTCCGCAAGATTGTTTAATTCCATTCCAGTATTTGAATGATTTACGCCCAGCGCTTTTTGGACAACGCTGAGGGCGCGAGCAAAAAGGGGCTCTGCTTTCGCGTATTGGCCTTCGGTTCTATACAAATCGCCTAAAGCGTTAAGTGAGTTTACAATGCCGGTGTTCTCCAATCCCAAACCCTTTTCGCGCATCGTCAATGCTTGTTGCAAAGGGATTTCGGCCTTAACGTATTCCCCCGCCATTTCGTAGAAACGCGCAAGATTATCTAACGCGGTCCACGTTTCCGGATATCGCTCTCCCAGAGTCTTCTCCCTAATTGCCAGTGCTCGCTGGTAAGTTAGTTCCGCTTTGGTCAACTCGTGCTGCGATTCGTAGAGGCCGCCCAAGCCGTCCAGCACCGTCGCCGTTTGAGGGTGGTCGACTCCTTGTGTTTTCTCGCAGATAACTAAAGCGCGTTGATAGTACCCTTCTGCTTTGGCGTACTGGCCCTCTGACTTATATAACCAAGCCAAATTGACGAGCCCCTTAGCAATGGCCGAATGGTCGGACGCAAGGTATTTCTCGCGGATCGCCAATACCCTTATGTATATCGGCTCCGCTTTAGCCTGCCGATTCTCTAACGCATACAATCGAGCCAAGTTATTGAGAAAAGTGATTATGTCGGGACTTTCCATTCCCAGCGCCTTTTCGGCAACTGTTAGAGCGCGAACGGCCCATGGCTCGGCATCCGAATACCGTTCCTGCAACGAATAGAGACGTGACATGTTGTCTAGCGCCGCCGCTGTGTCTCGATGTACGCCTAAGGTCTTCTCCCGAATGTTTACCACTCGTCGATACCATGGTTCGGCTTCAGAGTACTTGCCCTGGAATTGGTACAACAAACCAATATCTTCCACCGCCTCCGCCGTGTCTGGGTGTTCTGGTCCCATCGTCTTCTCCGCCAATTCGAGTTCGCCAAGAGCCGGATTGGAGGCCTGTGCATACTTGCCGGCCGTCAGGAGTTCAACAAAGCGTTTGTGTAGTTCCTCAAATTTCGCGCGGTACGTCGAGTCGTTGCGCTGACCGAGGCAAACGGTGTGGACCAGTAACCAAACAAGGCCAACAAACTTAGCTTTCATGCAGTGGAATCCAACAAATGATCGATACCGCTCGCATATTCAAAACACACCTCTCTGTCCGCTCGAAACAGATTGCTCATTCAATCAGCCTGACGCGCTATTTCCCGAGTGAGCCACCGTCGCCATACAAAACGAACGGGGCCCAATAGTATTAGGGCAAACCGAGATGGGCCATCTCCAACTGCGCTTGCCTGAGAGCTTCCGCCTTAGTCATTCCTTTTTCGAACAGATTACGGTAGAACGACACCATCAACTCTTTCGTCTTACTGTCGCTCACTGGCCAGAGAGTAAGAATTTGACTGCGTGCACCCGCTAGCGTCAGCGAGCGTTGCAGACCGGTAATCCCATCAGCGAAATTGACTTCGCCGAGGCCGGTTTCGCAAGCAGAAAGCACGGCCAGCTGCGTGCCGAATAGGTTTAACTTTGCTACGTCGTTATACGTCAATATATTCCCCGCCGATGCGTTCGCGTCGCGGAGTGCTAGACCCCCTTGCTCCTTGTCGTAATATCCATGTGTTGCCAAGTGTAGGATGCTAGGCCCGTTGATTTTCTCCATAAGAGATCTCTTAGTCATCTGGTCGGGACTGAGCAAATTGGGTTTGGGCCTGATTACTGCCGCAACTTCCCGCATTTCGGCTATCGCTCCTGGAATGGGCTGGAAGGTGACCTGCCAACCTGGCTTACCGAACTCTTCAAGTGCACCGACAATAGGCGGCTCGGCGCTGTTGATCGGCAAGCTTCGCAATAGATCGCGGCCAGTGAGAAGCGTATGAATCTTGTAGTGCTCGATCAAGTAGTCACCTGATGAATCGCGCATAACGGCTAGCGGGACCAGTCGCAATAAACCTTCTGCCGCAACGTAAAAGTCTGTGACACCTGGAAGGGTTTGTCGAATTGGCTCAAACGCTAGGCGGTCAATCTCACGCGCAGCAGCCTTCACGGCAGTTTGATTATCTGGGGAGTTTATGGCTGCGCGATAACGACGAACGATTCGGTCTATCTCGTCAACTGGCCCTAGGTCAAGCCAACGTACGCCACTTTCTCTCTGAACCAAATAAACTCCGTATCGCAAGGCCCCCCACAGCTTCCCTGGTTGTTTTGGCGGGTGAAACTCGCGATACATGACGTATTCCGCTAGCGCAGCGGTTCCCAACCGTGCTGAAACTTCGTCTAGACTAACAGACCCAATCAAGGACCGGATTTCCGGGCTCTCCCTAGCAAGACTCTCGGAAAGAGTATCGTCTTGACCGTTCAACTCCTTCATCCGGGCCTGCCCAACAGCAGTGCGCACCGACGCTAAGCCCGCTTCCTCGCGCCGAATCGCTATCAGTTTATCGAGCTGCCGCACAAGCTCAGATGGCTGACGAGACCGCACTGCAACCAATGCGGTTAC
>PLAD01000092.1 GCA_003134215.1 Armatimonadota bacterium | reverse complement strand
ATCCTGCTTGGTTTCGGAGAAGATTTCGCACCGACAGTCGTCATGGCGGAAGCGCCGCACGGCACGGCCCCTGCCCTCTTCGGAAAAAATATTGCAAACCCGCTGGCAATGATACTCGCGGTTGCATCGTTGCTGTCGTTCCTACAATCCCCCAACGCCACTCTCGCATCGCGCGCGATCTATGAAGCCGCTTTCGAAAGTATCCGCGAAGGAATCCGGACATCGGACCTTGGCGGCGGCGCTACTACATCTGAATTCACCGACTCGGTGATTCACCGTGTGCAGTCGAAGATAGAGGTCTGGGCGGCGTTGGGTGAGCATTAGTCGGAGATAACCAAGCACTGTAGACCGTCCCTCTCCATTCCACACAATTACAAAGGTTCAGCGTGAAGATCGGAGTTAAAGCGGTTATGTACCGTGATCTATAAATCTTTGCTTGCAGATTTGATTATTCGCGCTTAGTTCCCATTGATGCGATCCGTGCAGTTGACAGGATGGAAAAGTAGAATGCTACACTTTATGCCGCCAGAATGGTATTTGAAATAGGCTGTTTGAATGTTATACGTAGATCATAGTCGTCGACGAGATACGTATTCAGCGCCTTCCGAAAAGTTTCCGTTCTCATGGTTTGGCTTCTTCAATTGATATCAACGGGTATTGTGTAAGCCTTCATAATAACCCCATTGGCGAACTGCCCTAAGGAAGTTCGCTGGAGCCTACGAGGTACTTGTCTACTTCTCGGGCGGCGCCTCGGCCTTCGTTGATGGCCCAGACTACCAGGCTTTGGCCGCGGCGGGCATCGCCGGCGGCGAAGACTCCAGGAACGCTGGTGTTGTACTTGCCGTGAGTTGCTCGTGCGTTGCTGCGGGCGTCACGCTCGACTCCGAGCTGCTCCAGCAGGTCCTGTTCAGGCCCGACAAAGCCCATGGCAAGCAGAGCCAGTTGAGCGCTGACAACTCTTTCCGAGCCGGGGACATCCTCAGGGACAAAGCGACCTTGAGAATCTCTGGTCCAGGTAATCTGGCAGATTTCAATGCCGGTGAGGCAGCCTTCCTCGTCGCCGATAAACCGTTTGGCAGTAGTTAGGTACGTGCGAGGATCTGAACCCTGAATCTCTTCTGCCTCTTCCTGGCCGTAATCGAGTTTATAGACCCGAGGCCACTCCGGCCAGGGATTGTCGATTCCGCGCTCCAGCGGCGGCTTAGGGAGGATTTCTAACTGAACGACGCTCTTGCAGATGTGGCGCAGAGAAGTTCCGACACAGTCGGTACCGGTGTCGCCTCCGCCAATGACGACCACATCTTTGCCTTCGGCGCTGATATAGGCGCCGTCTTTTAGGTGGCTGTCGAGAAGGCTCTTCGTATTCGCTTTCAGGAAATCCATTGCGAAGTGGACACCCTTGAGTGAACGGCCTTCAATAGGCAGATCACGCGGCTTGGTTGCACCTATAGCCAGAACCATTGCATCAAACTTTCCCTTGAGTTCGTGTGCAGTAATATCCTTACCAACCTCGGTATTGGTTACGAACGTGACACCTTCCTCTGCGAGCAGGTCCACTCTGCGCTGTACATACTCTTTGTCCAGCTTCATGTTAGGGATGCCGTACATCAGCAGGCCGCCGATGCGGTCGGCGCGCTCATAGACAGTTACAGAATGACCCGCCTGATTAAGCTGGGCTGCCGCGGCAAGGCCCGCCGGCCCAGAGCCGATCACGGCGACTGTTTTCCCGGTCCGGGTTACCGGAACTTCGGCAGTGATCCAGCCTTCGTCAAACCCACGTTCGGCGATCGCGTACTCGATGCTCTTGATAGTGACCGGAGGATTATTGATTCCAAGTACACACGAGCCTTCGCACGGCGCCGGGCACACTCTTCCCGTGAACTCCGGGAAGTTGTTGGTCTTGTGCAGTCGGTCAAGCGCTTCGCGCCAGAGCCCGCGGAAGACGAGGGCGTTCCACTCCGGGATCAAATTGTTAATCGGGCAGCCGGATGCGCCGCTCGACAGAAGAGTGCCTGTATGGCAGAACGGGGTCCCGCAGTCCATGCATCGCGCGCCCTGTTCCCGCAGCTTGGAGTCTTCCATTTTGAGATGGAACTCCTGCCAGTCGCGGATTCGCATCGCCGCCGATCGGTCGACCGGAAGTTCACGAAGATATTCTAAGAAGCCAGTAGGTTTCCCCATTCAGATAATCGTCCTTGTCCTATTTGCCGCCGACTCTGGAAACGTCGCGCGCATTCACCTCAAAGGCGGCTAGCAACGCTTCGTCGCCGCTGAGGCCCGATGCAAGCTCCTGCTGGATGGCGTCAAGCATTCGCTTGTAGTCTCGCGGCATCACTTTGATGAATCGCGGCAGGAGGCTTTCCCATTCATCCAATACCCGCTGACCCTTCACGCTGTTAGTATACGATACATGCCGTTCAACCATAGTCCGCAGGTCGCGGATTTCTTCCGGATCGTCGGGCACCGTAAGGTCGACCATCTCTCGATTGCATCGCTCAAGGAATGTGTGGTCTTCGTCAAGGACATAGGCAATACCGCCTGACATTCCTGCGGCGAAGTTCCTGCCGGTTTTGCCAAGAACCACCACACGTCCGCCGGTCATATATTCGCAGCCATGATCGCCGACAGCCTCAACAACTGTGGTAGCTCCACTGTTGCGGACAGCAAACCGTTCGCCGGCCATTCCCGCGATGTAGACCTCACCGGCAGTTGCTCCGTAAAGGGTGACATTACCGACAATGATGTTGTCTTCCGCGACGAAGGTAGACTGCGCCGGCGGATAGACGATAAGCCGACCGCCTGATAGGCCTTTGCCGACATAGTCGTTGGNNGCTTTCACAGGAGTCTGGCTTTCAAGCGCCGGCTTGCAAAGGTCAAGGAGTGAGACGATGTCCATTGAAACATCCAGGCCATGATCCTGATCCTGCGACTTGAACTTTCCAACCCGAGTGCCAACTTCCGGCTGATACAAGATCTTGCTCAGGTCAAGTCCCTTGGCTTTCCAGTGATCGACTGCCTCTTTAACTTCCAGACGATCTACTCGGCCCACCATCTCGTTGATTGTGCGGAAGCCGAGTTGAGCCATGATCTCTCTGACTTCCCGCGCGATAAAGGTCATGAAGTTGACAGTATGCGCCGGATCGCCGGTAAAGTTCTTACGCAGTCGCGGGTCCTGTGTCGCGATTCCGACAGGGCAGGTATTCAAATGGCAGACCCGCATCATGATGCAGCCCAACGTCACCAGGGGCGCCGTTGCAAAACCGAATTCTTCTG
>PLAD01000262.1 GCA_003134215.1 Armatimonadota bacterium | reverse complement strand
ATGCCATTTCATATCCGTCCTGGTCGAAGATTAACAGCTGAGCATCTGTTCCCAACTTTGTTGCAGCACGACTACGAATCTGCGCGGCGATCCAAGCCGCCCGAGCTTCGGCTGGTTCGTAGATCTTACGCAAACGAGTAAGCGCTGATACTATATCCGCCTTATTTTCGAGCAAAACCGTTGCTTCTGAGACCGCAGACTCGCCTCGCAAAGATACTAGAAATTGCGCCGTTGGAAGCTCCATAAGTGAAGATAATACCGTTACGAGAACTGATACGAGCTCAGTTCACCTAGAGAGAACTGTGTGTTCACCGATAATGCACTTACGCGGATCACGATGAAACCGAAAGAAAGATTACTAAAAGACGATGACTGAGATCGAAGCAGCACTGAAGAAAATTATCGATGTTCCGACCCTACCTTACACGATCTCACAAGTGCTGTATCTGCTGGATTTGCCCGATTGCTCGGTGAATGAACTTGCCGATGTCATAGCAGCCGATCCTCCAGCCGCCGCCAAGGTGCTGAAGATCGCAAATTCGCCATATTATGGTTTTAAGCAAACGATCGGCACAATTAATCAAGCCGTTACCATTTTGGGTTTTGGTACACTGAAGAATGCTCTACTCACGATGTCAACGTTCGATCAGTTCGGCAACAAATGCAGCGGCTTGGATTTGCCTGGTCTGTGGCTGCATTCTTTAGCGACTGCCGCAGCCGGCCGCCTGCTGGCAGAGCACCTCGGTTTTACGTATGGAGACAAGATATATTCAGCCGGACTGCTGCATGATCTTGGCAGAGTAATCATAGCCAAGTACGTCCCGCACGCAATGCTGAGAGCGCAGGACCTCTCTAGTTCGCGGAGGATTCCGCTACTTACTGCGGAACTTCATACATTGGGCGCCTCCCACGCAGATGTAGGCGCGTGGCTATTAAATCGCTGGAAGCTTCCGACGGATATTATCGAGGCCGTTCGTTTTCACCACCAGCCCTTGCGTGCGACGGAGAACTTTGATATGACGGCTATGGTCTATCTTGCAAACATCCTCGCTCATCAATCTCGCTTGGGAAACAGTGGCGACAAAGACAATTTGACGGTCGATGCTCGGGTATCCTCTTATTTCAAACTATCTGAGGAAGATTGGTTCGGTCTGCGCAACAAACTTGCTGCCAAGAATTTGGACATAATTACGACTTCCGGCGTATCCTCTGTAGCGGCATAAACGATTTATGACCATAACTCCACCAACTCAGCTTGCCTTAGACGAATCCATTTCGTGGGAAAAGCGCATAGGAAAAAGCAGCTACTGGTATCAGGGAACTCGTGAGGAACCTGGACAGCCCGGTAGTTGGCGCTTAGCCATCGTACAGCGACCTGCGCGCGCCAGCAAGACCAACCCACCCATCGTCCTCATCCAATCATCACCGCTTAAACCTATTTTCACATTCGAACAGGACGGACATAGCTATCCGTTAATGATCGACAGCATCAAGGCGGGACGCAGTGGAAAGGTGCTAATCGAAGGCCTACGCAAAGTTGGAGACAAATCCGCGGGACCATTGAAATGGACAGCGGAACTTATCGCTGCAGAGGAAGACGGAAGCGTTCGGATAAGCATTTCAGCGCGGTTTCGGCGACCAGGGAGAGCAGGCAGCCCTGCCACGGTGAAAGTCCGTATTCCAATTATCGTCTATCAGCCGATCCAGGTGACGTCCAGACTTCTGGAAAATCAGCACGTCGCAGCGAAAGCAATCTGGTCCGAACGAAGTCAAACGGCCATAGGTCTTTATTTTCCTGGCCGCCACGGAAGCACGGTCAAATCCGAAAACGGCTCATTATTTGCCGAGCAGAAGGACATAGACATCCGTGGGAAATGCCCGCTTGAGGTTGTGCTTGCACTAGGGCCTGCCGGGTCCAAAAACGATGCCGTACAGCTCCTGCGAAGTGAAGCAGCGACAACCATGTTATTGGCTCCTCCTGTATCACAAGAACCCGAATCAACCCCTATGACCGTCTCGCGTTTGGCAATTCGTACTTTACAGGATAGCAAGAGTACTACCACAATCGGCAAGGAGCGATGGTATCTTCGGGTTCGCGAACAGTATGAGTACGGCCCTGGTTACCCATTCTTTAGTGCCGAGGCAAGCCCGGTGCTAATGCGGTGGAGCAGATTTTACTTGAGTGAGATCGCTGAGCGCACCGCTAATCTCACTGCTCGCGGGGTCGCCGCCGACTTCGCGGCAATCGTCGGCGAACCGGGAGCGGAAGGCAATAAAGGCGCCTTTTGGGATTTTGCCTCGGGGCCTCCCGATAAGCTAAAGTTCAGCACTCTTCGCGGCCTTAATCACTACGGTATTGCTTCGAGTGCACGGATAGCGTTCGCGCTTTTTGAAATGCTCGCTGCAACGCGAGACCCTCTTTTTCGTCAGTCAGGTCTGAACACCTCTCATTGGCTCCTTCTTAAGCAAAACGATGGCGGCTATTATGACGGCCCATATATCAGCGCATCGAACGGCAAAACGGTTCTCAAACAAGAACACCTAGACGGTGCATTTGCAATTCGTCCGCTGATCGCCGCCTACCGCACGACGAAAAGCGAAATATTCATTAAGGCAGCCTGGCGGATAATAAACTATATCGACGCCAATCTATTGCCTGCCGAACAGGCGCCTTGCCTCTACGGAATTGGACAGTCGACGAACTGTCCAGTTGCGCTGAGCGCATTGCTTCAAAGTCTGATGGATGTTTACGCGGAATCTGCTAACAGAGATCTGAAAAAAATGATCCTTAATGTTGCAGGCTGGCTGTCATTCTGCGAGTTTGATAATGATGCGCACACGTGTCTCAATTATGACGGATCTTATGCCGGCACTCTAGAATGCGCGGATGCTGCTCTACGACTTTTCACGTTCACGAAAAGCGATCGTTGGTTTACCCTTGGCCACGGTCTATTGCGGTTCGCATTGACTAAGCAGGCGCACAATTGGCGCGTTGCAGATATGTCGATAAAGCTGCTGCTGAGTCTTGCGGCGCTTTTGCCGAACACGACGGTTGACTTGCCAAACCTTACGGTCACGGTAAATTGGAGTGTCTTCGCACCCGACACCGCAGCAGCACTTTACTATGACGTACGCGATAGAGATCAGAATATGGTCGATTTTCTTCCTCTTGTCTGCCGAGAATCAAGCCAGGCACTGCTCTTGGTACTCGCGCCGCAATCAGCGAAAGATATTCACCTCGTTAAACGAAATCAGATCTCGAATAAACGAGTCCCAATCTACGACATCGTCACCGGCGAACAGTGTACGCTAGATATACCAATGC
>PLAD01000116.1 GCA_003134215.1 Armatimonadota bacterium | reverse complement strand
GAATATTGGCAACTGCGTTTTGAATACGTTTTGCGATCTTTTCCTGGCAGTGGGTTGTTGGGTTTTCATTCTTGGAGGTTATTATGAAACATATGTTCTAAGTTGTCAATATGTTGTTGCTTATATTCCCGGGTCCCTCGACTGAAGTCGGGGCTGGGAGCCGAGGCGGCAAATGTCCAGGGGACAAAATCCAGTCTGGGTGCCAGCAGCAGGCTCACCGGCCTGGTGATGTCCGGCGGTGGTATGCAGCGTCTTGCCCATGTCCGGTCGGCTTTACTTTCGGCTACCGTATCAATGCGCGGCCATTCTATTAATCCAAATGGATTACGTTTCGTTCGATCTCGTATTGCTCGCCGTTCAACCTGATACGAATGCACTTACCGTTGACTAAATCAATTGTACGACGTTTTGCAAAATGCAGCTTTTTATGACAATTGGCGCAAACGATAATAATGTTGTCCGAGCAATATGAGCCGGGTATTTTGCTGTGAAGTTCGACTAAATGGTGTGCTTCAATGTATCTGCTGCCACCCACTTGCTGGAATCCACGTTCGCGGCAAAGCTGGCATGTGTACGCATGCTGCTGCTTCAAATAGTCGGTAATGGAACCGGGACGTTCGACCAGTTTGAGACCGATTCGCGTTTTGTCGGCACGATACTGGCGTGCAGTTCATCGAAGGCAGCAATTTTCTCACGAAGGTCCTCTACTAACTCGGATTTAGCGTGCCGCCTCCCAACAATTTCAAGTTGGTCGGCACCTGACGGTTGTTCAATGAGAAACCGGACCGCGTTGTAATATCTGGTGACATCGAATACCGATCCCGTCGTTCCCTCGAACCATACTTTCCCGTTGGCGATGTAGACTTTCCAGGCGCGGGCCGTTGACAGGTTTTCAGCAGTAAAGTACTGAGCAACCTCCCAAAATGGGAAAACAAAACAATCGAAAGAGGGGCGTCGTCTCGTTACTACCAAGCAGAAATTATCTTCAAACTGCTTTTGATATTTGGCCAGTTTAGCGGCGGATGACGAAAGGCACACCATGATCGATCTCAACAATAAAATTGCCTACGACAACCCCTGGGTGCTAAATGAGATGCACCACCCGGCCGGCCGTAATTATTGAGCCAGAATTAGCTCGGCGGATTGTTTGCTGGCGTCGTAGATTTCGTTGGCGTAGGATTTATAGGCGTCGTCGGGGGTGGCTTTGTAGAAGTCTTCTCCGTACTGGACACCGGCTTTGACGGCGGCGTCTCGCTGTTGCTGTGTGCCATGGAAGTGCGGGGTCCAGCCCAGGTACGCGCCGGATTGGTCGGCGATCTGTTGAATTTTGGCGACTTCGTACTGGACACCGATCTCGCGATCGAAGCTTGGGCCGATTTGCCGGCGCAGCAGAGCTAGGGCGTGGCGATCGTGCATGCCGTACCAGGAGGCGGCGATGAAGTCGGCCTGGAGCTCGTTCTGGATCACGGACTCTTGTTGCGCATCATGGCCGCTTTCCCAGATCTTGAATTGGAACTGGTGGGCATACTCGTGAGCAATCATAAAGCCTACGCCGTTGCTTGTTGGGTCGGTCCCGTTCTGAGCGGTCAGGTAGTCGATGAGAGGCTTGCCGACATAGACATTCCCGGATTTGGTCGAAAAGTCCCAGAGGACATCCGATTCGAAGAGAGGCGATTGGACATCGAAGGCAGTCTTGATCGCATTGGCTTCGTCGAGGATCGGTTGATTCTCCGGGATCGCCGCCATGGCCGAACCGGGCTCTTTGACCAGCGGCGATGTCGTCCCGATAAAGCATTCGTCATCCGCTGCGCAGCGTACGGTGCAGGCGGCGGAGAACGACAATACAAGTAAAGCGACACAGAGTTTGTACACGGCAAAGATACCTTTTCGAAAGTGAATGTAACGGAGACGGCCGCAGAGCGCCGCTTTCGACGTGATGCATTTGGGATACATCGCCAAACCGTCGAACTTAAGATCAATTGTACAGGAAAGGACTTCATTCGGCAAGGGCTGGACGAAATTACATACGAATTTTATTTTCGCCTCTTATCCGGGTGCCACCCCTAGGCTCTCAGACCTCGGGGTTCTAGCCGCAAGCATCCGGTATCAAACAAAGCGCGGAAGCCTTGGGAGTTTAATTAATTAGAAACGGACAGATTTTCTCGGAGCCTGGTAATTTTACGGTGGAATTTTATTGTTGCTTTTGTGTATTTATGATCAATTCGTGCTTAATATGAAAACTGGCATTTTTATTAGGGTCTGTAATTAATGTATTTTGTGAAGATATTTTGTTTTTTCACGATGTTTTGTAATGATTTCTTTTAATCACACTCTATGTCGGCTCGGTGGCCATAGGTTCGGCCACTTCTTCAGGAGCATCGGGGTCGAGCATCTCAGCCATCTTTTTGAGCTCGCGGGTGTTACCGATCGCGATTATGGCGGTGCCGGTGATGAGGACAAGATCATCAGACGGGTTCGCAATGAACTGATCTTTGATCCGTACGGCGACCACCAGGGCGCCTGTTTTCTCCTTGAACCGCATCTGCCCGAAATAGCGGCCGTTGATCGCGGGGCCGGCGGTGAACTCGTAAAGGGTGACGTGGGAACCCTCCGCGAGGCGGAGGCCTTCGATAAAGTCGGTTGCGGCAGGGTTGATCGCCGTCGCGGCCATCCACCACCCTCCCAGGATATGCGGCGAGATCACCTTGCTTGCGCCGGCGCGGTAGAGCTTCGGGACACTATCGGGGTTGACTGCGCGGGCGACGATCTTCAAGGCTGGGTTCAACCAGCGAGCGCTGAGTATGATAAAGGTGTTGATAGCATCCGATGGCGCCACTGTGATTAGCGCCTTGGCCTTCTTGATCCCGGCCTTCTCCAGAACCTCATCTGACGCGGCGTCGCCCAGAACATACGGCAGTCCTTCGAGCCGCAGCTCCTCGGCGCGGGCGGGATCGCTTTCGATGATGACGAAGGAGTAGTCATTGTTGCTCAATCCTTCAGTAATGGACCGCCCGATACGGCCGAAGCCGCAGATGATAAAATGGTTGTTCATAGACTTTATTAACTTGAGGGTCTTGGCTTTTTCGTTCTCCCGCATCAGTTGCTCGCTGGTGAGAACTTCGAAGACAGTCACGAGGGCCCAGCCAACGGTCCCTACCCCGATGGTGATGACGAAAATGGTGAAGACCATCCCGGCGCGTGAGAGATCATGAACTTCGCCGAAACCGACTCCGGAGAGAGTGATAACGGTCATGAAGATCGAGTCAAGGAAGTCCCAATTCTGGATAAAGTGGTACCCGGCGGTCCCGATGATGACCAGGGAGACAAAGAGTGTGGCGGCAAGCCGCAGACGGTTGTTCGGCGCGAGGAGGCGCGAAGGCAGAGATCTGAGCTTTCCGTGCTTCGGGTTGGAACTAAACCTCATGGCGGGCCTGACCTCCGTTCGACGGGTTTCCAAACTTTATACCTTCAAAGGCCGCGAATCGCTCCGATCGGAGATCATCGCAGGCATTTGAAAGCAATCGAGTAAGATATTTAGGTCCGATTACCATGCCTACAACAATTTCGAACCATCAGATGCGCCGCCTTGTTGTGACCACCGCAGCCAACGACAATGCGGCAATTGAGGACGAAGCGCAGAAGCTCTCGCACGAGCTGAACGGAGTCTACGTCCGCCGCAGCGGTCGCTCAATCAAGTCAATTCTAACGACAGCGGCAGCGGACAGGCTGCTTATTGTCCGCCGCGACCGCTATAGTCTGCACGACCTATCCGGAAATGAGTACCAGTTTCATCCAAACCTTGTCATTGTCCGGGCGATGAACTACAAGAAGACCGGAAGCGACCACTTTCTCGAAGCCGCCGATCTCCGCGAAGGAGACAAAGTAATCGACTGCACTGTCGGTTTCGCTACCGAAGCGCTACTGGCATCATTGCAAGTCGGTGAAACCGGCGAAGTAGTCGGCTTGGAAAGTGTCCCGGAACTCGCCGTGGTCACACGAGAGGGAACCCGGAAGTACACTTTGATCCAAAAGGGACTGGAGGCGGCGCTACGCCGGATTGTGGTGTTGAACTGGGACTACCGTGAGTATCTGGCGCGCTGCCTGACCAGCTCAGCGGATGTAGTCTACTTCGATCCCTTTTTCGATGAAACACTGGAAAAGTCGGCGCAGTCGATCGGAGCTCTCGCAGCATTCGGGAACAGAGCGCCTCTGGACTCGCGGTCAATCCTGGAAGCGCAACGCGTAGCGCGACGATCGGTAATAATCAAACATCCTAAATCTTGTCGACTGCCGAAAGAAACGGAGGACCTTGTGGTGCGCGAAGTGAGCGGCAGAAAGTCGCCGGTGACATTCGCGGTGATTGCATCGCTGCGCAGCCGCTAGCCGCTAGCTTTCAGCCAGGGCGGCGCGGCGATAAAATGGTTCAGGCCCTGCGAGACCGGGGTATCCTTCGTCCCGACGTACCACGCGGGAGTGCCGCCGGAGGTCTTCCGTACAATAAAGGTTGGGGTAGCGCCGATTTTGAGCGACTGGACAAATTTGATCTGCTGGTCGACGCGGCTGACGACTGTGGGCGAGCTTGTATCGCTGACGAACTTATTTATATTCAAGGTCGGCATTTCTTGAGTGGCATAGTACTGGACTTCGCTCGGAATCAGCTCATCCTGATGTGAATAGAGCAAGTCGAACATCGGCCAGAACTTACCCTGCTCTGAGGCGGCCAGCGCTGCTTGGGCGGCGAATCGAGCATGTGGGTGCATTGGCAGCGGAAAGTTAACGAAGTAAAGCTTGAGTTTACCCCTGCTGGAGGTGAGCAGCTGCTCCACTTTGGATCGAGACCTGCCGCACTGAGGACATTGAAAATCGCCGATCTCGACCATCGTGTACTGAGCGTTCGGATTCCCGATCGCCGGTGCGTTCGCCATAGAAAGCAGAGTCGACCACTCCTGGTTGATCTGCGCGACACTAATATCCGGCGGCGGAGGTGGAGGAGGTTGCTGCCCCGGAACAGCGCCATCGCCGGCGACTCCGGCGGGATTTCGACTGATAAAGGCATAGAGACCGAAGAGAACAATAATGGTGCCGATGATGGCAATGTAAGATTTTGTAGTCATTTGGGTTGACGGAAGCCTTGGAGCTGCTCGGCCAAGGATGTGAGGAAAAGCAGGGTCATGATAATTGCTGATGTCCTACAATAGATACAGAAGGCCCCGATAAACACCGTTGAAACGTATTGAAGATACCACGAAAAGCAGGTTCCCACAATCGTAGCGGCCAGGATAGCAAGGGCAGTGAAAGTTATAGTCGACGACGCCGGCTCAGAGGAGAGTTTGATGACTGCGGCGAATAGGAGAAAGATATAGGCAATGACACCGAGCAATGCCACCGGAACAGGTCCGAGGTGGGACCAATGACTGGCATAGACCAGGTCGCAGCCGCCGCCGCTGGTGCAAGGGAGTTCAATTCCCTGCCGGTGAGCCCAGTAGAGGGTACCTGCATCAGCGGTGCCTGCAAAAGCAAGAATGGATTGGGCAGAAGAGTAGACGGTTCGACTGTTCATTGTCGAAAATATTATACTCGTAAGGAGCGCCCTGTGAGCGAAATCACCGGGCCTCAGCCACTCGGGCGAGTGTCCGCCGACTACCGAGCCGGAATATAGGACATCCGGATATGGTATATTATCGTACTCATTATGAAAATTTACGAGCATATTACAGATCTCATCGCTAACACGCCATTGGTGCGGATTCATCGAGTCAATGAGGGCTCCAAGGCCGACATATTGCTTAAGCTGGAGTTCTTCAATCCAGCATCGTCGGTGAAGGACCGTATTGGTGTCAACATGATCGAAGATGCCGAGCGGCGAGGATTGCTGGGTCCGGATTCGGTCATTATCGAACCGACATCCGGCAATACCGGAATCGCGCTGGCATTTGTCTGCGCCGCTAAAGGATATCGCTGCATTCTGACCATGCCTGAGAGCATGAGTATCGAGCGGCGCATGCTGCTACGTGGATACGGTGCGGAGCTCGTCCTTACACCGGCGAGCGAAGGAATGCGCGGAGCGATCGCGGCCGCCGAACGTATCGCATCGGAGACGCCCGGAGCATTTGTTCCGCAGCAGTTCAAGAACCCGGCCAATCCTGAAGTGCATCGCCGGACTACCGCAGAAGAGATCTGGAATGACACCGACGGCAAAGTCGATATACTTGTTGCGGGAGTCGGCACCGGCGGGACAATCACCGGGGTCGCGCAGGTAATCAAGGAACGAAAACCGTCGTTCTACACTGTAGGCGTTGAACCGAAAGAGTCGCCGGTACTAACTCAAACAAAGAACCACCTTCCGATCGCGCCAGGTCCACACAAGATTCAAGGTATAGGTGCAGGATTTGTACCGGACATCCTAGATCTGAGCTTAGTCGACGAGATCTATCAAGTCTCCAACGAAGAATCCTTTGCATGGGCGCGCCGAGTAGCCAAAGAAGAAGGAATATTGGTCGGTATCTCATCGGGCGCCGCAGTGAAGGCCGCGGTGGATATCGGAAAGCGCCCAGAGAACGCCGGAAAGACGATTGTTGTCATCATTCCGTCGAATGGTGAGCGCTATTTGAGTACGGCCCTCTTCGCTGACCTGCGAGACTAGCGCTATCGGATTCATCGCGTAAAAAATTTACCCTCTCAATTACTGGGAATTCTTCCGATGATTACCGGGTAGTCGTACCAGCGACTGCATTTCGGTAATTCAAGAAAGGGGTAAAATCGTTTGCATATCCATAGTCTCTATGGGCAAAGCTCCCTGTCATCTATTGCTTCGCTATTTCAGAGCTCCGGCTCCAGCGGCGCCCAGTCTTCGGCAACGTCCGAGCTGACTACCGGAGCGACATCGACTCAATTCTCAGGTCAGGGCAAAATCCTGAGCGAGCTCAGTCAGCTCGCCTCAAGCAATCCGGCAGAGTTCAAATCCATTACGTCCCAGTTCGCGCAGCAGTTAACGCAGCTCGCTTCAACATCGACTGGATCGAAAGCGACGTTCTTAACGCAGCTTGCATCCAAGTTCACCACCGCAAGCCAAACCGGATCGGTTTCATCGCTTCAGCCTTCCAGTTCAAGCTCATCAGCCTACACTGCCTCCGGCGCATCTACTGACGGTGGACTATCAGCAGCGCTGTCCAGCCTGTTAAGCGAGTTAAGCCAGCAAAGCAATTCGTCAACTTCGTCGTCATCGACACCGACGTTGGCAAGCCTTTTCCAGGGTCTGCAGCAGCAGCTGTCGTCCGCTCTTTCGGGAAGCTCATCGACATCGAGCGGCTCAAGCACAACTGGTTCCAGCTCGTCCAGCGAATCACTCGGAAGCCTGTTCCAGAATCTGCAGCAAGAGCTAAGCTCTGCACTCTCGGGAAGTGCGACTTCGAACGCCGGCGTCTCGCTTCTGGCCTAATCAATCGCCGTTTTTCGTTACAATTGAATACAGGGTGATATCGAGGAACTTCAGTCCGGACGATATTACATAGTACGCAGACAACTGAATAATGAAAAAGCCCCCCGAATATTCGGAGGGCTTTATTTAGTACCTGCAAGTCTAAGGACGATTATTGACCTTGCGACTGCCGACCAAAGTCGATGGGAGATGCAATGTCGATCTTAACCTTCTTTCCGCGAAGCTTTGTACGACGCAGCGCGGTGACAACCCGCTCGGCATCCTGCTTCGGAATCTCAACAAAGGCAGTGCGGTCGAGAATATCGATAGCGCCAATCGATTTGCCGGAAATATTCGCCTCATTGGTGATTGCTCCGACCAGATCGCCGGGGCGAAGACCATCCTGCCGACCAAGGCCGATAAAGAGACGAGTCATTCCTTCCTCCGGCTGCTCGCCGGCGGCAATCTCCTCTTCCACCGTAAACTGCCCAATGTCCTGGCTCTTCCAGAGCATCTGCAGCGCCGCGGCCGCAACATCGGCGGCTGAGTAATCTACAATCAGCGATTCGACAGTTTCGACAAAGGCATCGGATGTACCTGCTGCAAGTACTTCCTGAAGCGATGCAAGAAACTGATCACGCCGCCTTGCAGCAATATCGGAAGCGGTAGGAATGCGGACAGGTCGGATTTTGGCGCCGATCATCTGTTCAATGAACTTCAACTGTCGGCGTTCGCGACCTTCCACGAGGGTGATGGCATCGCCGGTACGCCCTGCCCTTCCGGTTCGCCCGATCCGGTGAATGTACTGCTCGACATCCCATGGGATGTCGAAGTTGACCACATGGGTGACAGTGTCGATGTCAAGACCTCGCGCCGCAACATCGGTGGCGACAAGAAGATCGGACTGACCTTCACGAAACCGTCGAAGAACTCGGTCACGCTCTGATTGGTTCATTTCACCGTTTAACGCATCCGCATTGTAACCGCGTAAGCGAAGCGCATCGGCGACGTCGTTGGTATCCTGCCGGGTCCTGCAAAAGACCATGGTCGGACCAGGCGATTCCATGTCGAGGACGCGGGCAAGTGCTTCGAGCTTTTTGCCGGGCGGGACTTCATAGTAAGACTGGCTAGTGGTTTCCACTGTCCGTCGCTTGATATCAATTGCTATATGCTCAGGATCGTGCTGAAACTTTTTGGTTAGTGCAGCAACTCTCGGCGGCATAGTCGCGGAGAAGAAGGCAATCTGCCGTTTGCCCTTGATTTCGCTAAGTATGGATTCGACATCTTCCAGAAAGCCAAGTGCGAGCATTTCGTCGGCTTCATCGAGGACGCAGATCTTTACTTCATCTAGTGAAAGCGAACCGCGGCGAAGGTGATCTAAAACTCGTCCGGGAGTTCCGACGACGACGTGAGCGCCCTGGCTGAGCGCACGAAACTGTCGATCGATCGGCTGTCCTCCATAGACGGGAACAATGCGCAGACCGGTGTACTTGCCGAGTTCATGAATACCGCCTGCTACTTGAACTGCGAGTTCTCGTGTTGGCTCCAAGACTAACGCCTGGGGCTTGTTCGAAGTGGAATCGGAAAGCTGCAGCAAGGGTAGTCCGAACGCGGCGGTTTTGCCGGTACCGGTCTGAGCCTGACCGATAATGTCGCGTCCTTTCAAAAGAACAGGAATGGCTCTCGCCTGAATCGGCGTCGGAATTTCGAATCCTAGCTCGGTAATGCCGCGCAAAGTATTTTCATTCAGTCCGAGTTCTGCAAAAGTTGGGGTTTCAGCGGAGACCGCCTCTACCGGCGTAGGCGCTTCAATGGGCGCCGTGACTACGGGTGGAGCGACGGTTTTACGCGGCGCGTTCGGTTTTATTCTGACTGTTGTGGACGGGTTCTTTGACGCCGCCTTTAGATATTTAAATGTAGGTTTAGGCAAATTGCTACTTTGGAGTTTTTAAGTCCAACTTTCAAAGCTGTAAGTGCAGTGTCGTTATCACTGCTTAATGATTGGAGAGGGTGTTAATTGGGCGTTCGCCTGTTTTTGGCGAGCCTCATAGTTTGTGATCCAGGAAGTCTCTTTTGCAACAAGAGCAGGCTGCTTCAGTTGGGTGTAGTCTTGCTTCAATTGCATGTGGATGTCCGGGTTGTCATACGAGTGATCGGAAGCGGCCTGATACTGTGTCAGCGCATCCGCTGCGTCGCCTTTTTGTTTGTAGATATCGCCAAGCTGAACTTGCAGCTGACTGTCTTCGACATTATTGAGTGCGAGTTTAATCGCAGAGACCTCTTGGTCGGTTTGTCCAAGAAGCTGATAGACCTGCGCTTCAGACGCATAGATCTCAGCCTTTTCGGAATCGTCGGCACTCGTCAGCGCCTTCGAATAATCGGAAAGAACTCCTGCCAGGACTGTGTTCTGGGTAGGATCGCCCGGCTGCAAATTACTGAGAGCTAGGTCGGCCTTGAGACGAGAATCGACTGCGACAACATTCGCCTTTGTCCGTGCAGCCTCAATATCGTTTTGCTGCTGCAGCTGCGAAAGCGCGGTAGTGACTTGCTGGACGTACTGCTGATGGTTCTTCTGGAAGTCCTTCGGCAGGTTCGACCTGCTGCCTTCAGACTGGATGATGAAATAGCCAAACTGCGCAATTAGAACCGGGGTCGCCGTGACCTGGCCAGGCTTAAGGAGGAGCGCCGCTACCTTAAACTCCGGCGGGAAAGGAGTCGATTGGTCAATCCAGCCATCGTCCCCACCCTTCGCCTTACTGCTGGTATCATCCGAGTACTGCGTTACAAGGGTAGCAAAGTCCGCACCCTTCTGAATTCGTCCAATCAAGTTCAGTGCAAGTGCTCTCGCCTCGGCATCCGGCAGCCTTTTGTTGCTGACCTCAATGTGCCGGACATGTTCCTGCTGGTAGTAGTTTCTGACAGTCGCATCGGATGCCTGGTTGGATTCGGTGAGATAGTCGTGATACTTCTTAGCAAGGAGATCTGTACGGACATCGTTGACATCGACCAAATCGTCCACTGTTTTGCCGTACTGTTNNACTCCGATGCAGACGCCGGAAGGCCTAACTGCGTTTTATATGGATCCAGCTCTTTAGCACGCTCAGTCGCGAGTTCGTCTGAAGTAACGGTGATGCCGTGCTGTTGGGCGATCTGCGCCTCCAGCAATGGCACCTCTAGCATTTTGAATGCCTGCACGCGCAACTGTCCTGCGTTAGCAATTGAAGGCACAGGGCCATAGGCTTCATATTCTTGCTTGTAGTTTTCGAGCGCATTCTGAAATTTGGCAACACTTATTGGGATACCGTTAATTGTCGCGACGTCATCGCTCGGCTGCTGAGTATGAACGGCCGGGGCCTGACGACTGTTGAGGGAGCTTCCTATGCCGGTAAATGCCAATACTCCGACGCAAAGGACGACTACAACAAAAAAGACGGCGCCAAGTGGGCCGCTGCGCAGTTTATTACCAAATGAATTCAGGGACATACAAATAACTTGATCCTTCGTCGGATTGATTCGTCGAAATTAATCTAGGCCTCGACATTCCATTGTTACGGATGTTCAGGCGGAGATGGTTTCAAAAAGCTTCTTGAGGCCCGCGAGACATTGCCGAGACGATGTCTCAGGATCTCCACCGCCCGAATAGTGAGTTTCAAGGGATAGATAGCCGTTGTAGCCGTCCGCCTTCAAGGCGGCCAGTTGTCCCTTCCAGTCGATAACGCCTGCCCCGACAACTGTCCATTGCTGGTTTTTGTCGACATCCTTTATATGGACATGAGCAATGTACTCTTTAATCGCGTTATAACCTACTGGAAACGGAACCTCCAACGCCATCTGGGCATTTCCCGGGTCCCAAACAGATCGAACTGCGGGCGAGTTAATTCGCGCCAAAACACGCGCAGTCTCGACGCCGGTACCGGTGAAGCAGGCGTGTTCATTCTCTACAAGCAAGGTAATTCCNNCGCGGAACGCTTCAACAATAGCATCCTCGATGGCCGGTGTCAGTTCGGTTTTTTTCCAGAAAGTAAATACACGGATAAGCTTGGTATCTAAGGCGACCGCAGCTTCAATGCACCGATGGAGGATTTCGATCTGATCTTTAAAACCGTGAGTCTGCGCGCCATGCATCATACCGGTGGAACTCTCGCTTCCGGCCACAATCACATTTGGCAAATCGCATTTGAAAACGGGCGTTGCAATTCCGACGACCTTCATGCCGTGAGCCTTAATTGTTCTGACAATGTTCTTGACGACGACATCATCGGCATCGGCTAAGTTGACTCCCCAGCCGCCTCGCATCTAGGCGCCATAGCCACCGTA
>PLAD01000250.1 GCA_003134215.1 Armatimonadota bacterium | reverse complement strand
CGGATGTTTATCCGCGCTGGCGGGCCAAGCTGTGGATGCCCTCGCAAATCCGTCCTGGCAATTTCAGGACATAAGTTTGTACTTCTGGGTGATTTTCGGTTTGATGACGGCAGCGGTCAACTTGGACGGCCGTCATGTGCGTGGAGTTTCGGATATCCCAGTGGTATCAGCTATGGAATCGCCTGCGGTCAAAATCGCAAAGCTGGTACTGATCGTTCCTGTCTGCACCTGGCTAGTCTGTCAGGCGATAGCTACCGCCAAGTTTTTTCCGGCGACGCATTTTTAGCAACGTACGGTTATCAACTGAGCATGTCACGGACTATCAAAATTTGCGTTTTACTACTATTGACAATGGTCGCCCTTCTCTACAGTTCGATAATTAAGAATGCCGTGAAACTCTGGCTGACCGACGACAGTTATTCCAGTTGTTTCTTCATTTNNAAACTTATGGGGAATTTTACCGCTCGCTACTGGCCTCGCAATGGAGTCCTTCGCCTACCTGTACTATGTTCCTTACATTGGAATGTGGTCAATTGTGCCGGTCATCGCTGGGTGTGTCTTAGCATTAGGTGGTTTCCCGTTGTGGAAAGTCGTCAAGTTTCCTGTCTGCTATTTGCTGCTGGCTGGGTCAATACCCGTTTCCGTCATGGCATCGCTGAATGGTCTGATAGCTCATGCCAGCACATCGGGGGCGGCGTTCCTTGGGCAGTCGCTTGGCTTTGTTCTGATTCGACAAGGCAATTTTATACAAGTACCGGGCGTTCCACTGGAGATTATGATGGCTTGCAGTGGATACAAGAAACTGAATACATTGATCTCGTTCGCGTTGCTCTACGGCTACCTGTTCACGTCGAGCATTTGGAAACGGGTGGTTCTGGTTCTTGCTGCCATTCCGGTAGCAGTCTTTGCAAACTCGCTGCGGATTACCGGCCTGATCGCCGCAAGCAGCGCCGGCGGGATGAGCGGTTATCATCTGTTTCATTCTCCGACGGATACAGCGGCGTTGATACTGGCCCTCGGCTTCCTGGTAATGTTAGGGAGGTCGATCAAGTGCACCGATCTACGTTATTCGTTTTAATTTGCGTATTGATGATAACGTCGGCGATCATAGTCAATCTCCTGGGAGAACGAGTCGAACTCGGCCGCGCCATTCCCCTCCAAATCACTGCGTTTCCTAAAGAAGTTGGTTCCTGGCATGATGCTGCGGACCTGCCGGTTCAGCCGGAGTTGCCGGATGCGCTGCCTACGGCTCAGGTGGTCGAGCGGGATTATGTGAACCAGTATAACCAGGGTGTCGACCTGCTGCTGCTGACGGCTACCGACTACGGAGATTTGCATGATCCGCAGGCTTGTTTTCCTTCGCAGGGGTGGGCGCTTTCGAACCCTCAACAGGTCGACCTTGGAGGCGAACGTGTCACGGACATGTCGGCATCGCTGGGGGACCAGCATGAGTATGTGATCTACTGGCGGCCGGATTTTTATCACGTGCCGGTGCCACAGACGATCATCGCAAGGAGGGTCTACTACTGGTATATCAAGCATGTTCGTCCCGACGACGGGCATTCGCTTTTGGTGCGGGTGATCGGGCAGGATACGCCGGATGGACGGGCGGCCGTGCTGGGCTTTACGAACGAGATAATGGGTCCTTTGAAACAGTTGCATTACCAGAAAACTACCGATTGATTGGCACGGAATTTGCCAATTGACATAGTCGATGATTGATAATAAAATTGGGAAGCCCGCTGGCTCGAAGCGCCCGCCGTTTCGCCGAAAATTGACTCCGGCGAAGGACAAGGACGCCATTTGGCTCAAAAAACGGCTTCAACTCAATCGTAAGCCCGTGAAGGGGCCGTCGCTAACGAAGCTGTTGAAGCCGCAAGTCGATCGCTACGCGGTTGGAGTTCGTAAGAATGCCGCTGCCGCGCTTGCGGCGGCCAGGACGCTGTGGGCTTTTCTTTTGGCCGCGATGGTGTTCGGCGGTGTGGTCGGCGCCTATTTCGCCCATTTGCACGATAACGCCAAGAAGGCGTATGTTGCGGTAAACGGGGAGGTTATCACGAAGGACGACCTGTTCAACAGGATGCAGGATTTGGGCGGGACGCAGGCGATGCAGGGACTGGTGAAGGAGATGCTGCTGAGCCAGTTTGCGAAATCGAAGCATGCCTGCCCGACGGACCAGGAGGTCGCGGCGCGATATTTGGAGCTGAGCACGGCGCCGAATTTCGATATTATTCTGGCGCAGACCCGCCGCACCGCGGAGAGCTTTAAGGACCACCTGCCGCTGCAGATGGCGGAAGAGGCGCTATTCGAGCATGGGGCTTCGGCAACGGACGACGATGTTCAGAAGTACTATTCGGCCAATATCAACCCGCGCAATCCACAAGACTTGTTTTACAGACCTGCGAGTGTGACAGCATCGGACATCGAAGTTCCGACCAGTTCGGAGGCTGAATTAGTGACGAGCCAGCTTAACAACGGCGCTCCGTTTTCGGCGCTGGCGCAGAACTACAGTATCGACGCAAATAGGGCGAGCGGCGGGCAGCTGCCGCCGTTTGCGCTGGGCCGCTCGCCGCTGAGTCGAACCCCGGCAATCGAGGCGGCGCTGTTCAATACAGCTGTAGGTGGAGTTTACGGCCCGGTCGTGATTGGCGGCAAGTACTGGATCTTCAAAGTGCAGTCGAAAACGCCCTCAATGAAGATGACACTCGCCCAGGCGCTGCCTCAGGCAAAGAATGGCGCCCTGCTGGTGAAAGGAATCCAGGCCAACGGCCAGACCATAGCCAAAGAGTTCGCCGATTTTAAGAAAGCCGCGACGGTGCAAGTGTTTGCACCGGGGTACGCCTCGGCGGCGGAGCGGTAGATCCTGCGGTGGGTGCTCGTCGGCTGCACGCCGCATGTTCGTTTCGTCGGCATGGGCTGTCTGTTTTTACATCGCCGGATTAAATGACTTTGCCAAGTCTCCGGCGGCGCCTCCGACAGGAAGAGGCAAAGCCATTCCATTGCGGTCGCGTGAATAGTTTGTCAAGGTGAGTTCCAACCAGGTTCGCACCGGGCCTGTGATGCGGCGTCAAAAAAGACGGCCCGCAATTGCGGACCGTCCGAGTGGGATACAGGGAAGAGGAACTACTGTGAAAGCTGTCGTCGCTTGAGGCCGAAGAACATCAAGCCACCAAGCACAGCAAGCGCGCCGGCTTCAGAGAGATAGCTGGAGTTTTCGGGGGCGGGGGCCGCAGAGGACTCGCTGATGGAAAACGTGGCATTTGACGGCCCTGTCGACCCTGTATTAGCCCCGTAGAAACTGTCTGCTGCACCTGCACCTGCTTGGGTGGAGTCGTCGGCGATCAAGAGGTCAAGGCCGTGTACGTTCTTGGCGGTAAGTCCGTCAAGGTAGGTGACATCTGCAGAACTCAGGTTGTTGAAGTTAACGTT
>PLAD01000413.1 GCA_003134215.1 Armatimonadota bacterium | reverse complement strand
GGAAGAATGGGATTTATGGCTTCGGCTGACGAGGGTGGGCGGCTTTGCCTTTGTCGACCGCCCGGTTCTGCATAAACGAGAACATTGCTCAAACCTGTCAGCCGACTGGTTCAAAGTAGAAGTCGGGGAGCGGGCTGTTCGAAGCCGCCTGCTGAATTCCTTGAACGGCGACCCGGCGCTGCTCAGCGCTGCTCGTCTTGGCGCAGCGTATCATCACCGACGAATAATTACAGACAAAGTTGAGTGGGCTCGAGCCGCGGCGTCCAAAGGAGACTTTCTGTCCGCCCTCAAGCAGATCCGTCATATCGTCAGGCTTTGGAGTCTGGGCCCGGTTAAGTAACTCGGCTAGCCCTGAACTTCGCTAATTCAGTAACTGTGATAGAGTAGCTCATTCGGCGAATTTGGGCAATCAAGGTATAGTTGGCCAAAATACTGCTGCTTTATCCATTTTGAGGGTTCTAACGATGAGTGTCGCGACTTCCTATAGCAGTTCTGGTCGAGTTAATTTTGGCTGGATCGGCGAATCGTTCGAAATTTACAAGCGAGATGCCGGAGTTTGGAGCTTCTCGGTTCTTATTTCGCTGCTCTCCGGATTCGCTATATCGTTCATATTTAACATCGCCTTTTACACGGCCGAGATTCCGTCGATCATCGTCAACCACACTGTTGATCCCGCGGCCCGGCAGAATCCCATCTCTCAGATTTTCGTTTTTGTCCTCAATCTGGCTATCGAGTCCTTCTTCTACGCCGGCCTCTTTACCATGGCGAACAAGGCCGTTCGAGGACAGCGTCTGAACATCTCCGACCTCTTTTCCGGTGCACCGCAGCTTCTTTCAATTCTGTTTTACAAGCTCGGCTACTTACTCCTTATGCTTGCCGGATATATCGCCTGCGGGGTTGGCGCCTTCTTTTCATGGTATCTCTTCTGGCCGGGCTTTGCGCTTGTCGCGGACGGCGAAGAACCGGGAGTCGCATTCAGTCGCGTCTTCGAAGGAATGAAACAGGACGTCTGGAATGGAGCGGCATTTGCGTTCGCGCTCGGCGTCGTTGTGGTGCTCAGCTGCCTGCCCTGCTTTTTGGGATGGTTTGTCACATACCCGATGTCCATCATTATCGCCGCCCTTGCTTGTCGTGACATGATAAAACCGATCGCGCCGCCCTCTGCAGAGGTCCAGCCGGGTTCCTGGCCGCCGCCGCCCACTGAAGGTCCTTCATGATTCGTCTCTTTACGACAGCGTTGGTCTCATTCGTTGTCGTCGTGTGCGATCTCACCGGTCATTTTGCTTTTGCGCTTGGTGCAGGGGTGATCGTTGGCGCATTGTTTTTTGTAGCGTCGGCAGTCAGCGGAAGCGGCCTCCGTCCAACCGGTCTCGCTGCTCCCCATCTCATGCCGGACGGCCCCAAACGGCCATCCGATACACGAGCGGGAATTGGCTGCGCCCTGGCCGCATCCGGCATTGCATCATCGGCTGTAACAGACCTACACTATCCGCTCTCGTTCCGCATTTTCTATGGCTTTTGCATTGCAGCAGGAGTCGCAATCGCCGTCGGCCTCGCCTGGCGCTCCCGCAACGCCCCCCCCGAACCGCCTCGCTCCAACACAGAACAATAGCCGACCGCACGTTAAGTTTATTGTAGCGGCAAGTCCCTCCCTGGGGTGTCCAACGACCACTCCCCGTACTGCCGTCTCCATGTTCGATGACCAGATCAATCTCGGCCCCAGCCATTGTACGATGTGTCGCTGGAACCTTGTATTATATCCATGACGTGGATAATCAATAAGGTAAACAGCAGGTAATCCGTCACTGGAAATTCCAACTCACACAAGGAAATAGCTGCTTGACTGCCACAGAATACATGTTCTGAAATCCCCCAAATATTTAGGCAGGCTATCCTTAGTTTTCCTGAAATAAACAACACGTCGCCGGATCGAACGCTTTCGCCTTAGGTCGGACGCGACGCCCAACTAAAACAGGATATCAAAACAATGTAAACCCGTAGGCCGCCGCCGCAGATTCGGCAAAATCCGTTCAAGCCGACGATGTAAAACGGACACCCTATGTCAAAGCAACCGTCATGCGGCGCGCGGTCGACGCAGTCCAATTGCAGTAAACCAATAAAGCCAAAGCAACGTATTTCCCGGACATTATCGGACATTTTAGAATAGACATTGCACCAACATAGACAATACGATGCCGCTCCGATTCATAGGCTTCCGTTGCGAAGCGACGGACGAGCGAAATCAGCAGTCACTTGTTGAATAGCGTATAATGCGATAACGTAAGCTTCAGGGCGAATAGACTTTCAATGAATATATCGATCGGCGCCCGCACGGATGTTGGCGGTCGCTCAAACAATGAGGACTGCCTGGCGGTTCTGGACAGAGATCGGGTGCCTCTGCGCGCGGACGCTGTCTTAATTATTGCGGACGGAATGGGCGGTCGGGCAAACGGTGAAGAAGCGAGTGGCATCGCTGTCAAAGTCGTTCGCGAAACTCTGATGGAGATGCTCGATCCGGCCAACGAAAAGCGCTTACCTCCTGCCGAGGATATTTTGGCAGCCGCTATTCGCAGAGCGAACTCAACTGTCTACGAGCTTTCCCAGGAATATCCCGATACACCGGGGATGGGCACCACCTGCATTGCGGCGCTCGTTTCGGAAGGTATTCTCACCCTCGCACACGTCGGTGACAGCCGCGCCTACCTCATACGCGGCAGTTCGATCAAACCGCTCACTAACGATCACACGTATGTCGCCGACCAGGTGAAGGCCGGAAACATGTCCAATGATGACGCAAGGTCGAGCCGGTTCAAAAATGTAATTACACGCGCTGTCGGTATTGGTCCGACCGTGCAGCCGGATTTCGAAACCATCGCGCTGCTCGACTCCGACACAATTCTTTTGTGCACCGATGGTCTCTCCAACACCCTCAAAGAGATCGAAATGCTGGAGGTTGTCAGCCAGAGTAATTCAGCGCAGGGAACGGCAAATGCCCTCCTGGAAGCAGCCAAGGCCGGCGGAGTGAGCGATAATGTCACCGTTATCGCTGTGCGCGTGACTGCCGATGTTCAGTCAGGACGAATTAAGCTTTCTGAAAATACTTCCGAGAGCAATGGAAACGGAACGCGCGACTACACCAAGCTGAAACCTGAAGCGCGACCCGCTCCGGCGGTAAAGGTGACGCCTCAGCGCACGAGAGGGAAGAAAGCGCCGCTTGGAGGCATAGAAAGTATCGCGTTAGCGTCGATCTCGGCGGTGATTGGTGCGGTCGTCATTGCAGTCGCGCTTGGCCTGCTCGGTTATTTGAAGACTCCTGAGATCTTCGGAGATGATTCATCGGGCGACTCCGGCTATTCGTCGAGCTTTCTACCGGATTACGTATCGCTTCGCTATCAACCGCCGGCGCAGGTTTACTACAAACCTCTTCGCCCAAACTTTTTGATAGTCACAAATAGTGGCGTCTTTGTCGCACTTCAATCATCCGGTCGCGTCGTCCACTTAAGTACGCTTGGAGTGGCCGAAGGAAATGTCCCGGCCGATGCGATCATCCCAGATTCGCAGGATCAACCCAGCTACTACGCGGCTGATGCTGCGGGGGACCTGTATGAGTCCGACGGCTGGTCAGGGTCTATCAGTCAATCCAGTGCCGACGGCGCCACGCATCGCCAGGTGGTAACCGGTTTGACCAAGCCGGAATCCATCGCCCTGGATCAAGCAGGCGACATCTTTGTTATCGACAATAGCGAACTCTTTGAGATTCGCGCAATCCCGGACACGGAAGCGCCCTGACCTCGTATGTCACTCGGAATGCTCGGCAAGTACGAGCGGCTGGATATCCTCGGCCATGGGGCGTCCGGAATCGTCTATCTGGCGCAAGATACACTCCTCAAGCGCCGGGTAGCCCTCAAAGAGATCAACTCTCAGGGCGAAGAACTGCAGAAGGTGCTTGAAGAAGCGCGAGTGCTCGATCGCTTGCGACACCCTAATATCGTTGCCATCCACGGCGTCGATACAATCGACGGTAAGGTTGTCATCGACATGGAGTATGTTCAGGGGAGCAATCTCCTGGAGATACTGCGCAAAAGCGATGGACCCCTACCGGTTAACCAATCGATTGCAATTGCCGCCCAAACTTGCGATGCACTCGCATACGCGCACGCCTTGCGAACTGTTCACCGCGATATTAAGCCGGCCAATATCCTGGTGACTGCTAACAGTGAAGTGAAGCTTGCCGATTTCGGTCTTGCACTTGTGCTCGGATCAAATTCCTATGCCGGCGGCGCCGGAACCTTTGCCTATATGGCCCCCGAAGACTTCGCAGAAGACGGTCACAGCGACCGACAGTCGGACCTCTGGGCGGTTGGAGTCATTCTCTACGAAATGCTGACCGGCCGGCGGCCGTTCACGGTGCAAAACCCGCGTGACCCGTTCGCCTGGTCGCGCGCAATCGCGAAAGACGAAATAAAGCCGCCGAGTTTCTATCAATTTGGGATACCGCAGACCTTGGACGAGATTTGTCTTAAGGCGTTGCAGCGCGATAAACGTCTACGCTATGCCGATGCAGCCTCGATGGCCGATGATTTGAGGAGAGTCGCTGCACGTGAGCCGTTGCCGGCGATATCGATCCACCATGGCGTAGACCCTTCAATTATTGCGGCGAACAGCGAACAAGCTGAATACCTGCCGGTATTTCTCGGCGCCTCGGATATCGATACTTTTTTAGAAGTCGCACCGGATCGCTGGGCTGAAGTTGGTGCATCGCTTGATGATGGAACGCTGGCGGACTGGCTGGAACGCATCGGCGAACCCCTCCTGGCTTCTGCCGCAGTTGAACTCGGATCGGGCGGCGAAGATACTGTCGATGTGCGCGTTCGTGACTTCGTCTATCGAGCGGGCCTGGATATCGAACAGACCGCCAGGCAGGATGTAAGAAAAGGCAGCGACCTGATCGCTGACAGACGCTTTGCGGAGGCGGTGGAATGCCTGCAGCGGGCAATCAATCTCGACCCCGCTCACCCATCATATCACAGGCTGCTTGCTCAGGCCGCACTCCAAGCAGGAGATATAGAACTGACGCGAGAGGCTTTGCTCAGCGGTCTGTTGCACCACCCGAACGACAAAAACTTGAAGCAGGATCTTGCCGCGATCGGCGGCGGGGCTCCCGAACTGAGCAAAAGCCGTGTCGAGTTCGGAACGGTTCATCACGGTGAGGCAAGGACGCGGCAGATTACCGTCCATCCGAGCGGCGCATCGTCAATCAAGGGAACACTGATGTCAGCACCGGGATGGCTGACGGTCAATCCAAGTTCGTTTAACAGTCGTG
>PLAD01000033.1 GCA_003134215.1 Armatimonadota bacterium | reverse complement strand
GGTCGCCGTGTCGCAGCAGAGCGGCGAGGTCGATTGGCCCCTCGTTTCCATCGTGCATCAGCTTTGCATCGGACAGGTCTGCATCCTGAAGAGTACCGCCGACATCCGTCAGGGCATCGAGAACGGTCATGTTCTCCTTGTAAGGATAACTCCCCGGGTTCTTCACCTCGCCGACGACGCTGAATTCATCGCGCAGTTCCGGCACATAGACTTCGTCATTCGGGTTCAGAATTATATCGAGATCGGTGCCCGCCTTTGTTTCCGGGTGGCTCAGATCAAGAATCTGTTTGGTCTGAGTAGACGAATTCGAGACTGTCACTTTGCTCATGTCACCCGTCGGCAGTGCGCCGCCGTCTTCGGACAAGGCTTCAATCACGTGATAGTTGGTGCGGTAGTCTGTCGTGCCCGGGTGCAAAACCCAACCCGAGAAGGTGACATACTGCGGATGCTTTTTGATCAACGACACCGTCACCGATGGATTGATCACATACTTTTTCCACTGCTTGGTCAATGTCGCCTGAATCGCCGCCGGGGTCAGACCCTGGACAGTAACACTGCCGAGAAGGGGGACCGTAATGGTGCCGTCCTGAAGAACGACAACTTCCGGCTGGGTGAGATCGGTGAATCCAATGACAGTGATCGACAGTACATCGTCTGGCTGAACAAAATACGTGTCGACGGTTGGAGCGGTAAACGTATCGTCGGCACATGCCGATTTACCAACAAAGATCAGTTGGGAGCAAAGCATGACGAGTACAGCTATTGCGCCTGCTGTGGTCCGTTTGTTCAACGCTTTTCTCCTATGATTGTCGACACCGGAACGATATCGCCATGGGTAGGGTTCCGGGTTCCTTTTGTGGTAATTTGATGATCTGGAGACGCTAATCGAATCTGTCCGGCCAATGGCTGCGGCTCACCGTTCTGCGAGAAGGCAACCTTTGCTGCGGCGTTAACCAGTTGATACGGCGCAACCTGATCGAGGTTGGCATAGTTCACTATAATGCCGACATACGAGACCGCGGCCAGTGCGCTGAGGGATCCGTGAACCCCCTGCTCGCTTCCCTTATTTGCGCCGACAACCTGAACGACGTAATCGACATGCGGCGCTATCAGCAGCGGATCGGCGACTTCGCAGGACGAAGAGTCGATGAGGACGACATCTGCGCGTGCGCGGAGCGAGTGGATCAGGTTAAGGAACGGCGCCGAGGACACCAGGCGAGTCGGCTCATCTGGAACCGGACCGCTGTGCAGGATCGCAAGGCTCGGATCGATCGTCGTCACTACATCGTCGAATGCAGCCTGCTCCAGGAGGACGTTGGAAAGACCTTCTTCCTGGTTTGTCGGGAAGAACCTGGTCAGTGACGGTGCACGTAGATTGGCATCGACAACGATAACGCGCTTTCCGCTGTCGGTCAGCGTTCGAGCAAGCTCGGCCAGTATCAGCGACTTTCCTTCGCCGTTAACGGCGCTGGTAACAAGTACCACCTGTCCATTGACATGTTGTATCTGAGCCAGAACTCCAAGTAGATTCGTTTTGACGACGCTAAAATGCTCGGATAGTGCGGCTGTCGAAAGCCCTTCGGCAACTGCGCTGATTGCGTTTCGGTCGAGCGGAGGAAGTACTCCCAGGATCGGGCCAAGCTTATAGCGCTCGATCTGCTCGACATCCTGTACACGTCGATCGGTCTGCTCGAGGGTAATGACGGCGGCGATAGCAAAGACGATCCCGAGTATCAGACCGAGAACGATATTCATCGACCAGTTGGGCTTGTACGGGAACGTGTCTGCAACCGCGCCCTGAGTTATCTGGACATTACCGGTCGTCGTATTAATCTGCAGTCGAGCCGTATTGAGAGCTGTCTCAAGCAAAGTGTAGCGCTGGGTGGTCGTTTGAACATCGAGGTCGAGTCGGGAAACATTGGTATCGAGCGAGGGCATCGAGTTTAAAACCGCTTGCGCCTGATTTCGCATTGCAATGGCCGATGCCAGCTTGGCCTCGTCGAATGCCACCGCCACCTGTCCTTGCTTGTAGTTCGTCAGCAGCGTCCCTTGACTTGTTAGGGACGGCATGTTGTTGTCGACCGTCGCGTTTATCGCCTTGGAGAGCCTGCTCTTAAGGTCGGCTATCTGCGCATCCATTAACGGCAGTTGGCCCGGATAGAGTGGAGTGACCTTCTGAGCTTCCGCGGAGCGTGCGATTTCCTCTTGCGACAACTGGCTCTGCAGCGCGGTCACAAGGGTCTCATCGCGGACGCCCCCGCCATTTCGAAGCGAAGAGTTTGCTTGGCTCAATTGATTGCTTAAAGTTGCAAGCTGGGCCTGTTGCGAGGCGAGATCCTGCTGGACTCCAGTAACGTTGAGCTGATCCTGCTGATAGATAGAAAGGTCGTTGGTCTCCTGCGACGCGACATTGACGATATGATGCTGCGTCCGATACGCGAATTCGGCGTTTGTCGCAGCATCCATCCTCGCCTTGGCATCAGCCACTTCGGTCTCGAGCTGCGCTTCCGTCTCGCGAATATCTTGCTGTGCCAGTTCCTTCTTCCATTCGACGAATGCGAGCGCGACGGCATTTGCAATGCTGATCGATAAATCGCGTGACGGCGCATCCACATCGAGGAAAATCAGGTCGGAGTTCTTAGGGTTTGTAACAGTGACGTCTTTGACAAACTGGCCTGAGTCGCTTACTTCCGCCGGAACGGGTTCGCCGGTCTGCAAGGATTGGTTGACATACCACTGCTGAGTTCTCTCCGCCATGGAAGGGCTTTGCAGCATCGATACCTGCGTATCCGCAGACTCAGGAAGAGGAGCGGAATAGGTCGGATCTTCGACCGGCTTATCCTGTGGGGGACGCTGAATTAAGATCAGCTGGACTTCAGCCTTCCACATTTTGTGCATAAATGCGGAAACGCCCACCGAAACCAGAAGGGACAAAGCAACTATAGACAATACCACCAGCTTACGCCGACGAAAGCCTCCTAGTAGGTCACTGACCGTAGACTCGGTCGTGTGAACAGGCGGCTGATATTCGGTATTTAAGCTGATTGGCTGCAGATCGTTCATGTACTACCTCAAATCGTACTGCAAAACATCTTTTGAGAAGCAGGCGACGGCGCGCGACGCCGCATTGCTCCTATTGCATTCATTATAACTTATGGGCAAAAACTGTGCCATTACGGTATTTCTACTGTGAGCGGTTCGGCTGTCGAACTGAGGTCGTCCTCAGTCGTTCGGTGTCGGAATAGCCGGCTAGCGTCTTCTCTTTTGTATATATACGGTTGTCTGGCGGTCGCCTTCAAAAATGTTTGATAGTACTTCTCAGCAATGATAGTTGTCCCATAGTCGTTGACAAGCGCTTTTCGAGCATTGTTTCCCATTGTCAGACGTTCCTCGGGATGACTTGCCATCCACAGGATCTCTTCGACAAGTGTTGATGTATCGCCTTGCTCGATCTGCCGGCCGCACTTCGCATCATCGATAACCAGGGAGACTTCGGACTTCGGCGACACCATGCCGATAACCGGTCTGCCGGACGCAAGGATACTGTATAATTTACTGGGTACGCATAATCCTTCCATACCAGGTTCTAATGTCACCAATGAAACGTCGGCCGTCGACAGCAGGTCGCTGTACTCTTTCGACGATACGAAGTCATAAACACTGACATTATCGATCTTTTCATTCTTGATGCGGCTGACGATATGCGCTTCCTGAATTCCTCCGCCGACCAGCACGAATTTGATTTCGGCGTTGTTCTGCCGCAGCTGCTTCGCCGCATCAAGAACCGTGTCGAAATTATGGTAGCGGCCGAAATTTCCGGTGTACAGGACGACGAAACCCGAAATTTCGTGCTTTCTCCGAAAACCGCTTTGCCGATTTCTCGGCACGATATCGTAATCGTTGGCGCCGATTGGAATGACGTCGATCTTGTCGGCCGGCAAGCTGTATGCCGCGGATACAAAGTCACGCATGCATCTGCCAAGCACGACAATCCGGCTTGCTGCATTCAACCAACTTTGCTGAAATGCGCGAAACAGACGAACGGCAATGTTCGTTTTACTAAAAACGCGCATATTGATCGACCGGTCCGGTTCCAGATCATACACTATATAGACGAACGGCGTCGCCGTTTTCATCTTATAGAAGGTGGCCGCGAAAGCGATCATCGGCGGGGCCGTACCAATGACGATCAGATCGTACTTGCCAAGCTGGAACAGCTTGCGCAGCGCGGTGAAGGTAAATGCGATATTCGCCTTCACTCTTTCAGCAATCGATTGTACATTCGGGTGAGGCGAGGGGACTCGGTAAATGCTTATGCCGTCCCAATCCTCGACTTTCGGCAACGAGTCTACTGTCTTGCGATAAAGGTTGGTGCTGGTGATAACGTCGATGTCGACATCGGCATACCTGTCCTTCATCACCCGAGCTAAGTCTGAAAGCACTGTACCTGTGCCGCCTGTACTATCCGGATAAAAGAACTCGTTAATTACGCAAATGCGCATTCGAAAATATACCTACTGTGTTCGACGACAAAGGATGCGCGAATGAGACGTCGGCATGAACGGGCGAGTCACGCCGCCGGTATTCGCCCAACGTTATTTGCTGATCGCGCCAAAATAGCGCATTATTAATCTATTGTTGGCAACTGGATGTTAAATGATTAGATGCGATATCGGATCGAATCGCATCCTTAAAAGAGAGGGCGCCGTTAGACAGTCGTGATCGAAACGCGGCGATTAAGTCTGCGCCGGTAAGGTCCTTCTTTTGCTTGAGATAAGTTGCATGATCTATGCCAAGTGTTTTTACCAGGATGGGTGCCCCGATTTTGTGCACCCGCCGCCGGTGGTCGCTCTTTCGTCCGCTGCCGTCCGCGTTGACCGTGGCCAACGGTTTAATGTAAGATACGACTAAGTGTGAGAACAAACTTACTAAAATCCTTAGCGTTGCCCAAGCTTGGCTCAGTTCGTATCGTTGCTGCGATCGTTCTGATAGCGCTGTGCATCGCAAGCGCTGCATTCTATGAGTGCCTCGCAGCACCGGTACTGACCGGAGACACATCGCGTCCCGAGTCGAGCACGTTTGTCATCGGAGAGCCGGTTCGACTGGATTTTTCCGTCAGCAATTTGGGTTCTTCGTCGGATACCCTTGTTGTCAGCGTCGTTGATGAATGTGGAAATGCGGTCGGACAGTGGCAAACAGGCGTTGCCGGCGACACCCAGGGCAGCTGGACAGGGTCTTGGTCCGCGCCAAACGACAAACTGGGCTTTTATCGCGTCTACGCCAAACTTTCGGACGGCGTCGTTTTGGCGGGTGTTGGGAGCAGACCTTCAGGCTATATCACTTACTGCATCGTGCCTGATCCGGCAAAGCGACTGAATGTCGACGAGCAAGACGCAAGGTTTGGCATGCAGGGCGGTTTCAGCACACAGGTCAATATCCTGCCTTACCTTGGCATCCGCTGGGTGATGGTTAACTACAACTGGAAGAGCCTCGAACCGGACTATCCCGGGCAGTTTCTAATTAACCAGCAGTCCGCGCAAAAGAGCAATCAGCAGTATCCTCCCCGAACTCCCGAGACAGAATTGGTGAACTACAAAGGTAGGCACTGGCAGGTCTACACAGTCGCATCGCTTTTCGATCCTCCGGCCTGGGCGCTAGCGCCCGGAGCTAAGGCGGGAATCGCGGGGGCTCTTTCTGCCGACGGTATGACAGCGTGGTCGAACTTCTGCTCGAATGCAGCGCAAGACTATGCAAGCAACTATCCCGATCAAACCCAGCACTATTACCAGGTAACCTGGGAGCCGGTCTATCCCTGGAATTTCTCCGGCACGAGCAGCGATCTTGTCGATATTTACAAAACGGCCTACCCGGCGCTGCATGGCGCCGACCCGGAGGCTGTCGTGCTCGGTCCCACTTACGGAAATATCTGGCAAAGCTCTATTGCCTGGCACAAGAGCCTGGTGGACCTCGGCCTGGCCGACTCAATCGACGGCGTATCGATCCACCCCTACTTCACTCTTCCGACCGGACCCACCGCGCAGGGATCCGAGCTTCCCGAAATCTCCGGCCCGAACGGGACTCTGCTGCAGAATGTCCACACTCTTTCGGCAATGTTTCCCGGCAAGCCGTTTGTCGGCACAGAACAGGGTTTCAATACCAACGGGGACGAGTCGAAGGAGTTGCTGCAGGCGGAAAGCCTGGTTCGTGAGAACCTGATCCTGCTCGGGGAGGGCTACCGGTTTAACATCGCGTTCTACATCACCGATTTCAAGCCGGATCAAGATTACGGTTACTACTATAATCTGCTGCCGGACGAGCCATTTGGAACAACCAAGATGGGCCCGAAACCAGCGGCTCCCGCCTATGCCGCAGAAAGCTTTTTGCTGGAAGGCTTCCATTCCGTCGGCCCGATCCAGGGGCTAAAAAACTCCGAATACGGTTACGCCTTCACCCGCGGCAGCGAAACGGTGCTCGCCCTTTGGGACTCCACTCCGCAGTCAACGACAGTTCAGATCCCAGATCCATCCGGCCCGGTAGAACAATACGATTGGATGGGAAACGGCAATACTGTCTCCCCAGTGAACGGTACGCTGTCCATACCTTTGAGTGAACGGCCGGTATATCTAGCCGGGCCTACGGCCTCGCTGCAGCCGCAGCAATAATATATCACTGCCATTTACCAGGGTAATGGTTGTCCATCACGGAAGAATGTTTCACATGTTCAGCCTTGGCCGCTAATCTGCATTCAGTAAATACCACGACTGCCGGGAGCGCCGGTAGTCTGGCACAATGCGCAAACAGATTGAAAGATCTGCATAGTGCAATACTGGAAAGGAGACATCCAGAATCTGACGTCCCGGGTGGGCCAAATTAGAATATCGAAGTGGGCCAAACCAGATTGACAAAATCAGCTCATTTGCTTAGCGCCCCGCCGTCTTAGTAGCCTTCGATCCTTCGGATCACATCATCCGGCTTAATCATATTCATGCACCGCGGCACGCCATTTATCGGCTGCACACAAAGCATTTCCGGATCGTCCAGAGGACTGCCGTCGTTAAGCGGGACGACTCTCGCCTTCCAACAGCCGCCGTTGTCGCAACAAAGAAGCATGCCTACCGTGTGAATAAACTGGTGGTGGGGATACGCCTCCCAATGCGGCGGTTCACGGCCTCCTGCGACTACCACGCAGGGTCTATTTTGCGGCATTCCCGATCGGGTGTCCACTGCTTCCGCCAGATGCATCAGGAGGCTCACGGGGCTCAAACACCCGTCCGCAGTGTACACCAGCCGCACTAACTGCCTGAGACTCGTGGCGCCGAGCAGATCGATGACGCCGCGCAGCGGCTGATGAACATGACCGGCTTCCCCGATCTGGACAAACTCAATCGCGCCCTGAAAGTGATCGACCACACTCTGGAACCGTTCGACAGGCCACCATTTGGTCGTAAAGTCGCGCTTGCCGCCGGCATTAATCAGCCAATAGCGCATTCCCTCGCCGATACCATCCTGGATATGGCTCGTCCACTCCTTTTCATCGTCGCTGAGATGAACGTCCCCCTTGAATAGGGTTGGCTGGATGTCAAGCTGGAGAACTTCGTTGAGATAGGATATGAAGCCGTGGATGAAATGATACGGCCGGGTATTGCTTTGGTGGATCAGTGGATAGTGGCAGTCAATCGTTTCAGCCTCCGGGTCGCTCTCCTCCAGCGGAGTGATATGAGGGTTGTTTTGCCACAGGTCTGGACAGGATGTCCTTACGTCTGTGGCATAAGCGCCCGGATAGCAGGCATGCAGGTCCCGGACGGCGGCCGTCAGCATGACGATGTCGCCCGGAGACAGGAAGCATTTTAGAATTAGCTTGCGCAACGAGATCTAAAGATAGTACGAACCACGACGTACTGGCCCGCCAAGCGAGCTATCCGACGAAGAGCTGCTGCTTGACGAAGAGGTGCTGCTTAGCGAGGAACTGCTGCTTGACGACGAAGAACTGCTGCCGATCGAACTTGAGGAACTCGACGAGTTTGACGATTTCGGGCCATGACACCCTCCGCCGCCTCCGTGGGCGTGGGGACCGCCTTTTTTGCCGCCACCGCATTGGTCCGCAAGAACCGGCCCAACTGTCGCAGCGGCAATCCCGCCCGCAAGCAAGAGAAGGAGGGACCGTCGACTCATCTTTTCTTGGGAATCATTATTGAAACCGTCTTTTGCCATTTCACCCGTCTCCTTTGTACAAACCATTTCGTCACGACAGCTCGAAATTATGGAACCGGTATCTCGGAATACGCGAAAGCATGGATTTTGGCTATGAAAAGTCTCTTCAGCCGAAGCTTACGTTCACGTATTGGAATGAGCTTGCGTGTTCATTCACTGTAACGCGGCAAGATTAAATGGACATTAAAAAAAACAAGTGCATGTTTTCGGGGCTAAGGAGTTTAGTACCGTGACGGCCCCTCGACTGACGGCAGGGCTGGGAGCCGAGGCGGCAAATGTCCAGGGGACAAAAGAGCCGGACAGGAGGGCCTCGACTGAAGGCGGGACGAGGGCCCTTGTCCAGGGACAAAGTAATCGCGATTCGGTGGCAATGTCTTTCGGCGCTTGGGCGTTTGCCATCTCAGTTCCGGGTCGCGACTTCAGTCGACGGTTCGGTCGGGTGCCGCAACTCCAGACGCACACGGCTTTTTTGTACACCACAGATGAATGGCGAAAAGGAGGAATTATCTTGCGAGTCGGGAATCATAGGACATCTAACGCTGTCGACGAACCTAACTTCATGTGCTACTGCTGTTTCCGCTCATCATCGATACACCCGCTCGGCCAGTTAATTATTGTCCTTCTGTTCCTAGTTCCGCTGAAACTCTACTCGGGATTGCAGCGTGCTTATAGTGCTCAGGTGGATGAAAGAGCAGGCATTCTACCTACTCCACCGAATTATAAAAGTCGACTGAATTCTGGGAGTTCTCCAAAAATCGGTTGCGCTGGAGCGGGCCAAACTAGCCCAGAACAGCTGTGCGACCAATCCTATTTGCAGATCCCCGACGTTCTCGCATCGCAGCAAAGGGATTTCGGAGGCGTGATACTAAACGATCTTGAACCATAGCTTCCACTCACCGCAGCCTTCATCTTATACTTCCGTAAAAGAAAGACGTGTTTCCATGCCGATCCCTCAATCAAGTTCTTGCAAAATGATTCAGCTGTTGTTAGCTATCTGCTCCCTTGCCTCCACAGTACTAATTTCCGGATGCGGCAATACGGGTTTTCACGGAGTTGCTAACTTCGCCGTGGGTGATTATCAGGAAGTGATGGTAGCCCGCTCAGATGGCACCTATTCAGAAACAGTCACCTACCCCACTGGACACGTGCTGAAGTAAAACGGCAAGTGGGACGAAGAAAGTGGAGACTCACCGTCTTATATTAAAGAGGGGGAAAACGGTCCTTACGTCACTTTTTACTCTGCGTATGATATATGGAATCCTATGGTAAGCCGGCATCCGATCGCTCTCACGGATCAGACCCTCCCTGAATCCTACTTCGGCCCGGACGACGACGAGGTTCAATCTTATCAATCGCAAGGTAAAGGATGGACCACATTCGCCTTGATTATCTCTGTGGTGCTTTGGTTATGGGCGATCATCGACGTCTGCACTCGACGTTTCGCCGACGTTAACCGTAAGATCGCGTGGGTGGTCGCGATTTTGCTGTGCGGCGGTATTGGCAGTTTGCTCTATTTGATATTCGGTCGCGGAGCTTCCTCTTCGATCGGAAAAAGCACCGGGCATTGACGATGTTGCCGTCGTTGGCTGCATACGCTTGTTAGAAAAATAAAACAGGGAACCCTCAGACTAGACGACAAAAATGTGGCACCCGGATTAGGACGCAGTCTCTGTTTGTCTTGGTTCGACGGAACCTTGCGCCTCTGGCACGCCATCTCGCCGGTCTCGGCCGCCGGTCGATTGGCTATGCGCATAACAAGGGCCACCTGGTCTGGAGCCTGCGCTAGCGCGGACAGGAAAAGGCGCTCAGGGAAGCGTCAAAGGCGGGTATCGAAGTGAAAAATTCGGTTATCGACGTTCGTGAACTCGGTCTCTGGCGCGCTGATCCCGCTAACGTCGCACGGTTCTTTTCGAAAGCTGACGCACCGACAGCGCTTGCTGCTTGGAACGACAGCGAGGTGATACAGCTTGTAGGAACGTCCGTTTAGTATTCACGGATACAACGGCGATGCTATCGACTGCTGCTCACCTTTGACGAGTTCTTTTATTCTTATGCAACGTTCTCCGCCAGATTTGTGCTAATCTTTGCGAATATTTCACTTGCACAATTAACGGAGATTGTATGTATAACCGTCGACAGGTAATTAAGGCTGGACTAAGTGTACTTGCTGCGGCGATCAGCGCCAATGGAGAGACAGATATTTCTCAGGCTGCACTGGAAGGCTCGGGCCTCTCCGCCGCTCGACTCAAACTAAACTTCAACCAGGACTACAAGTTTAGCCTCGGCGACTTCGAAGGAGCGAGTAAGCCAGGATTTAATGATGGAGATTGGGGATTTGTCTGCCTGCCGCATTGTTTCAGCGCACCCTACTGGGGTGAAACAAAGTTTTATGTCGGGTACGGCTGGTACCGAAGGCATTTCGACGTGCCCGCCGGCTGGACTGGAAAGCGTCTAGCTCTCGAGTTCGAGGGAGCTTTTCAAGACGCCGAAGTCTTCGTCAATGGAACGTTGGTAGGACATCACAAAGGCGGATATACCGGCTTCGTAGTCGATATAACGGCTGCTGCCCAGCACGGAACCAACCTGCTTGCGGTCCGCCTGAACAACAACTGGGATGCGCAAGCGGCTCCGCGCGCGGGTGAGCACCAATTTGCCGGCGGAATATACCGCAATGTTTGGCTGCACGTCACCAATCCTGTCCACATCCCTTATTGCGGTATATCGCTCACCACCCCTACCGCTTCAGCAACCGCAACGACTGTCGATGTCAACACGACTGTGATCAACACTGCGATCGAGCCGAAAGATGTCACTGTGAGAACAGTCATCTTCGATCCGGCCGGCAAAGTCGCTGCGAGGGTCGAATCGACCCAGATCGCAGCTTCAGGTCAGGCGACCCTGTTCAAGCAAGTTTCTCCAAGCATAACTAACCCAATGCTCTGGCACCCTGATCATCCCGACCTCTACACCGTCGCATCCACGGTGCTCATCGGCGGCGTCGTTGTTGATCAAGTCGATACTCCACTCGGAATCCGATGGTTCGAGTTCACAGCGGAAACCGGGTTCTTTTTGAACGGCGAACATTATCTCATTAAGGGCGCCAATGTCCACCAAGATCACGCCGGCTGGTGTAACGCAGTTACGGATGCCGGCTTTTTACGCGATATCCAGATGGTCAAGGACGCAGGCTTCAACTTTATCCGTGGCTCGCACTATCCTCACGCGCCGACTTTTTATGAAGCTTGTGACAGAATTGGGATACTGCTGTGGTCCGAACTTTGTTTCTGGGGCATGGGCAACCACGGTCCGGACGGCTACTGGACAGCGAACGCCTATCCAAGCAATCCAGACGATCAACCCGGCTTCGAGCGGAGCTGCAAAAATACGCTCATCGAAATGATCTCACAACGGGGAAATAATCCTTCTGTCATCGTCTGGAGCATGTGCAACGAAGTGTTCTTTTCCGATCAGTCGGTGATGCCGCTGGTTAGGAACCTGCTCGGTGAGCTAGTCGCCCTCTCTCATCAACTCGATCCGACCAGGCCCGCCGGGATCGGCGGCTGCCAGCGCGGCGGTCTCGACAAGATCGGAGACGTCGCCGGATATAACGGAGACGGTGCAAAGCTCTTTATCGATCCAGGCATTGCCAACGTTGTGACCGAATATGGCTCCTGCGGCGACGCCCGGCCCGGTTTATTCGACCCATGCTATGGCGATACCGCCCGTCAGCCCGACTTTCCATGGCGTTCAGGCAAGACGCTCTGGTGCATGTTCGACCATGGAAGCATCGCCAACATTGGCCGACTTGGGTGTGTCGACTATTTTCGCATCCCTAAACGCCGTTGGTACTGGTACAAGCAAAATTACGCCGGAATTCCGGCGCCGTCCTGGCCGCAGCCAGGGCCTCCGGCGGCGATCCAGCTTTCATCGACCAGCGCTTCCATTCGAAATGACGGCACCGATGACTGTCAGATTGTCGTGACCATTGTCGATTCAACTGGAACACATATCAGCAGCGACGTTCCTGTCACACTTACGATAGAATCGGGACCGGGACAATTTCCGACCGGACGTGAGATTCCATTTGTCTCAGGTACCGACATTCCTATCATCGACGGACTTGCCGCCATTGAATTCAGGTCTCAGTATCCAGGTCGCGCCAACCTTCGGGCGACTTCCCCCGGTCTCACCGACGGTTTGCTTAGCATCAATATCACTGGAAATGTTTCGGGGGTGAATCAGCGACAAGCCGAGTTGCCGACAGTCTTAACCGGCCCGGTAAGCCAAAAAGCAACGCCTTTAGTTCAATCGCTCGATGCAAATATCGCGTTAGACCGGCCGACGCTCGCCAGCAGCGAAGCAGTTGGACATCCGGCGAGCCTCGGAAACGACTCGCTTTTCTCGACATACTGGTCCTCCGCATCGGATTTGCCAGGATCCTGGTGGCAAGTCGATCTCGAAAATATCTATGTGGTCAAACTCACCGCACTTACACTGCTGACACCAGGGGCCTATCATTATCAGATTCAGCTTTCCACGGATCAGACAAACTGGACTACGGCAATCGATCGAAACGACAGTACCAATGTTTCGACTCAGAGGACTGACACACTTCCGGCAGGCTCGGTAGGTCGCTTCCTGCGCATTACATTTGTCACCGTGCCAGCCAATACAGCGGCGACGGTATGTGACATGACGGTTCAAGGACTTCCCTGGACAGCAATAAACCATTGACAATTTTACTTAAAGTATTTGCACACGGCCTCCGGAAATGGACTCCTGGACGATCCGGAAGTCGTTTCGATCTGTCGCTGATGCACCGGATAAATATAATCCGTGGCTGAATGACCAGGCACGACTGGCGGAAGTATTCTTGACCGAGTTCGGCACAACTTGAATCATCGCCTGGAATGACACGGAAGCTCTTGCAGTTGTCACTGCTTTGAAGCGGGCATCGATCGATGTGCCCGGAGATGTTTCGGTGATAGGTCACGATAATCTGCCGATGAGCGAGGAGTCAAGTCCCCGCCTGACTACGATCGACAACGCAGTACACCTGCAGCTTAAGTTCGCTGTTGACATGATCGAACAGTCGAAACCGCAGGCAGCCGGCAGTCGATCGGTGATCGTCACAAGTTTGGTGGTCCGTGACTCTACGTCCAATCCTTCCCGGAAGGTCAAATAAATGTCGGCATTTCTCCCGGCAGCAGGCAGAGCCGTTCTCATGGGGATTTTCTCTGCACAATAGGATCAGGAAGACAGGAAGTTGAACATGAAACAAAACTTAGCGTTTACGATCATAGAATTACTCGTTGTTGTCGCTATCATTGCAATACTTGCAGCGCTATTGTTTCCTGTCTTTGATACAGCGCGGGAAAAGGCGCGTCAGACAACGTGCTTGAGTAATGAAAAGCATATGGGTCTGGCATTTTTGCAGTACGCGCAAGACTATGACGAATTCCTTCCACAGCCGCGTCCCGTCTATGTCAGCCCGACGAACTACACAACATGGGATGAGGTCATTGCACCATACGTGCACATGGGCAACCAGTATAGTTTCGTTGGGCCTTGGAGCTGGATGACAGAAAATTCCGCTCCATGGGAGGAATGCCCCGACGATACCATATCCCACGCCGAAGGGAATCCATCGGTTCCGCTGAATGGAAGAGATTATTCAATGGTAGGCAGCAGTTCGTCGACCGCAGTTGGATCATCCGGCCAACTTCTCGCGAATATTCCAGACACATCAGGCACCTTTCTCCTCGTCGAAATGTTCGATCACGAAAATAACGTTGGTGACTATCACGACACGTCTACTTCTTGCCCTGACTATCAATGGACGCAGACTACGAACAGCTTCGCACCAGGCCCGCACACGAATGGATGGAGCTACCTCTATTGCGACGGTCATGCGAAATGGATGCTGCCTGAAAAGACCCTCGGTGCGGGCGGCGTTCTTTCTTGCACCGGTAACGGCCCTCTTGGCCCGTGGACGTTAAACCCGAACGACTAAGCGCAATAATTACTGGTGTTTTGATCGCTCGCAAAGAATAAATGACACCTATGCCTTATGAAGTCGATCTCGTACAGATTCGACATGTCGTCGGAAACTTGACCAATTCAACTGATCCTGCCCAATCGCTGACAATAGTAATTGTAACACTGTCAATACTACTGGTTTATTCGCAGGCACAATCAGAGATCTTACTCAACGCAAAAAATAACTTGAATTGATGAAGCCGATGTGTTAGACTAGGAGTATTCTGTTCCGCAATGCGTCACCTCCGAAGCTTTAACGCAGCCGTTTGCGGCGTAAGCGAGGAGCTTTAAACTGTGAGCGTAGAGCTAAGATTCTCGGCAAAATTCTGGGAAGCCACGCAACGTTGCGAACGATTTTGCCCATCACCCTTTTTAAGTGCGCGGTATTTGTCAGGGCATATTGCGCGGATCATCCCCACCATCGTCATTGTTCTGGCATTTTCAGCGCCGCTGTATGCAGCCACAACCACGTCTACTATACTGGTATCTTCACTCAATCCTTCCTTTATTGGTTCCTCCCTGGTAGCGACTGCTGTCGTGTCTCCTCCAGTACCCGATGGAGAGAAGGTCTACTTCTATGTTTCGGGTTCTCTTGCAGCCATTGAGACAACGATCGGTTCAGTCGCCGCAGCGGAAGTTGCTCCGACAATAGCGGGAGAGTATAGCGTGAGCGCGATCTACAGCGGAGATAACAGTAATGCTGCCAGCACATCTAATACTGTGACCGAGACAGTTATCGGAATTCAAAAGAAGCTAACTTTGATATCCGTCTCGCCGTCAGTAAATCCTGCGGTGGTCGGTGAAAAAATGACGGAAACAGCAACGATTTCTCCTGCGGTTTCGAACGGTGAGCCCATTACATTCTATGCCGACGGAAATGTAGTGTTAGGAATTGCAAAGATAGAGGGGGGAAAGGCGACGTTAACAAGCCTCTCTCCGCCGTTTGGCCTATACAGTGTAACAGCACTCTATCGCGGAGACTCCACGTACGCTCCGTCCACATCCTCTCCGTTAACTCAGGTAGTGGAAACTAATAATCCCTCTCCAGCGCATGTCCTGATAGCGCTCGGCGACTCTTTGGCTTTTGGCACCCAAACGAGCGCGCTTACAGTACCGTCAGACGGTCTCCAGGGCTATGTTCTGCCATGCGCTAAGGCTTTTGCCAGCCAGGATAGTGGAATCTTACCAAAAATCTACAATCTCGGAGTGCCCGGCGAGTCAACATCGAGCTTTTTTACCGGCAGTTTGCAAGAGTCGACCAATCTGAATTACACGTCGCCGTCTTCGGAAACCCAATATAGCCTGCTTCACCAGGTGATTTCATCGGAATATTTTAAAGGTGACTCTATCGATGCGGTGTCGGTCCAGCTTGGCGGTGATGACCTTCTGAACTTAATGGACAACACGACCTACGAAAACGAACCTCCAGCGGCGCAGACAGCGCAGGCTCAGGCAGCGCTGGAC
>PLAD01000109.1 GCA_003134215.1 Armatimonadota bacterium | reverse complement strand
ATGAAGCCATTCTATTCAGACCTGTTGATTCAAGCGGACTTGCGAATTACCTATCGCAGGTCAGGGCTGGAGTAGATCGCGAGCGCATCCTTGAAGAAATGGCGGAATCGCCGGAAAGCAGAGAAAAGCGCGCAAGTCTCGATACAATCCGGCAGCACATTGCCGCTCTTAAAATGAACTCCAAGAAATTCAGGCCGAGTTTGCTTCGTCGACTATTAGACGCCACGGGGGAATCTGCCAATCAGAGACTGCGCGCGATCGAAAATCGTTTAATGGGGCTAGAGCATGCCGCAGCAGTTGAACGCAGCGAAATCCACAAGCTCGCGGGTCTGATGCGCCATTTGGCGCCGGATTTCTCCAACCACTTGACGAACGATGGCCAACTGAATTCAGCTAACAAAACAGCGGCTGCATCAGTCGATGTATCAGCGCCGCTCTCGTCGAACAATCTTGACGAGAAATCAGAGGGATCCAAGTCCACCTATCGGCTGCGTCTCGACTCGGACTACAGCGTTGACAAGAAATCCTGGCAGGCGTACTGCAATTTCTTGGTCGCCGATCGGCGGAAAGCCGCGGTGCCTACCACGGTGGGCTTAGGATGGAAGCCGACGCTGGTGATCTTGGTTGACTGTTCCATCGGCATGGCATCGACACAGAAATTGTCAGCAACCAAGAGCTCAATCGAATCTCTAGCCGGCACTTCGGAATGCCGAATTTCGAGCTTGTGGTTGGTGTCACCAAATTGTGAGCTTGATATACAGTCCGTGAACTGCGTACTTCGAAGCGATGTTGCAGGAATGATAGCGGCGTCAGACCTTGTCCTCGTGATACGACCGGGGGACGAAGTCAGTTTAGCTCTGCCGCTGGTGCTCAAGCTATCCACTGCATTCACGTCCCATCTAACGTTGATAGACTCATATTTCTGCGAGCATGAACGCGTTTTTCCATTGCTGCTGCACGGCGTGGATCCAGTCTCAGCGAGCTTTTGCGATTATTTCTTTGGGCGGTTTGCGGCGCTGGGGCAGTACTTTATCGGCGCCTTAATGGAGTTCCCCGACTCCTCGCCATCGGAAATTGGCGCGCAACTCTGCGCCGCAATTGCTTTTGGCCATGTTCCGAAACAAACGCATATTGCCATTCCATTGCTTCGCCTTGCAATCGACTCTGCGGAGATCAAATCGGCTAGGGAACGTATGAGTGTACAAACTCCGATAATCAAGGAGCCCTCGAATCGAGCGCACCAGTTGTCAGTGTCGGCAATCATTTGTACCAAAGACTCGGGATTTTTGCTGAAGCAACTACTGCACCATTTGTACGAATCCGATCGAATATCCGACATTGTCATCGTCTCCAACAATACGACTGACATCTATGCGCTTCGAGTACTCGAGGAAGCCTCAAAGCGGGAAAACGTGACGATTCTAAGTTACAAAGGTCAATTTAATTTCTCTCGTCAATGCAATTTAGGCGTCAAGGTTGCGAAAGGCGAAGCTCTGTTGTTTCTCAATGACGACATTAGTCCGATAACTGAGGATTGGCTAGAGTACATGTTAGTTTGGTTGGACGCGCCGAGGGTCGTTGGACCGCTGCTTATTTATCCAGATCAATCCGTGCAGCACGCGGGCATGATTCTGGGCTCGAACGGTGTGACCGGTCACTCCCTTCGCCGCAGCAAAGTTCCGCATGGCGAGGCTTCACTATTGTTGAGTGTGCCGCGTCACGTTCCGTGTCTTACTGGCGCTGCCCTATTAGTCCCCCGGATGTTATTTGAAAACCTGAACGGATTTGATCCTTTGTTAGGCACATACTTGCAGGATGTCGATCTTTGCTTGAGGGTGGCCATGTCTGGCTGGGAACTCATATTCGAACCGCGGGCAATTCTGATGCATATGGAGTCAGTCTCGATAAGTCCGACCCTAACCGATCAAAAGGTGTATTTGATAAGACAGCGCGAGTTCGACTATTTCAATAGACGATGGAATCGCCATAACTTGGGACAGTGGATGAATCCCCTGTACGATCCCATGGACGAGTCATTAAGAACATTGCGTTGAGCATCCAATTCCTCGGTGGGTAAATTTTTATACGGCGGATGTACCACGTCGGTCTGCGGCTCACGGTCCACCTCCGGTCTCTTGAAAGGAAAATAAATGGAAGCTCATGCCGATAGAGTGTTGGTTTTCGTCGATAGTACAATCAAGACAAAGGTACGGTCGGGCGTCCAACGCGTCGTAGTCGAGTTGAGTCGCGCTCTCCTCGGCCGCATCAAAGTTGACTTTGTCAAGTGGGATGACATCGCGGGGCAGCTATGCTTCGCTGACACCGATGATCTAGAGGCTCTCTTTGGTGCTCAAATCGACTCACGCAGTCTGGTAAATCCATGGTGCCATCGCGTCTCTTACCGATTTGGCGATACTATGGGGGATCAGGAAAACGCGTGGCTGATTTTCCCTGAGATTCCATACTTCTCTAGCCGAGGGAATGACGACTTTTCGCGCATTATCTCACAGTGCAAAGAATACGGGATAAAGGTAGCGCCGATCTTTTACGACCTCATACCCTTGCGCGAGCCGGAATATGCTGCGGCATCCAGCCAGCACCTCGAGTACATGCTCGAACTTTTACGAGCTGATCGGATTTTGGCGATATCTCACTTTTCCGCGCGAGATCTGCTTGCGTTCTACGAGGAGACGGCGGTCTTTACCGCCGACCAGTTGGCGCATTTGGCGTCGAAAGTGCATGCTATCCCGCTCGGCGAACAACCGAGCATTGCCGATCTCAGCAGCCCTAGTCTTGCCGCTAGAGATGCTTCCGAGGGGCGTTCCATCGTGCTTTTGGGTACCATCGAGCCTCGAAAACAGCAGGTTCGCTTCCTTCGTATCTTTAACGACCTGACCAGGTCGCTGCCTGAACTATCGAAGATAAAGATACATGTCTTCGGATCCCTACATCCGCTGTCCGCCGATGGGTTTCATCACGAACTCTCTCGAAACAGCAATGTTTCATATCATCAGTATGCGCCCGACG
>PLAD01000336.1 GCA_003134215.1 Armatimonadota bacterium | reverse complement strand
GTGGATGGATGCCAAGGTTGGGGACTGGGTGGTGACGCCTCGGACCGGGAAGCCAGTTGAAATCCAAGCGCTCTGGTTTAATGCCCTGCGTGTGGTATCGGAGACAACGACGAAAGCAGGTAAGGACGGTTCAAAGTGGCTGACGCTCGCCGAGAAGGCGTATCGCTCTTTCCATGAGCGCTTCGTCGACCAATCGTCAGGTGCACTTTATGATGTGGTCGACGTCCCTGGCGCAGCGGAGCCTGACCGCACTATCCGTCCAAACATGATTTTCGCTCTNNGAGCAGTATTTAAGGTCGTAACGGACGAACTGCTCACGCCGGTCGGTCTGCGTACACTGTCGCCGTCCGATCCGCAGTTCAAGCCGCATTACGGCCCTGGAGATCAAGCGGTGCGTGATGGAAGTTACCATCAAGGAACAGTCTGGCCCTGGCTTTTCGGCGCCTACTTCGACGCCCAGCGTAAGATTGATCCAAGCTCCAAGAGTGCTCCAAAGCTATTAAATGACTTTCTGACCAGACTTAACTCCTACGGAGTCGGATCAATAGCCGAGATTTACGACGGCAGCGAGCCATACCGTCCGAACGGCTGCATCGCGCAAGCCTGGTCGGTAGCCGAGGTGCTCCGCTCGCTGAAAGGTAAGTAAAGAATGGCGACGCATTGTGATTACCTAGTTGTTGGAGGCCGCGTTGTCGACGGCAGCGGCGGTCCTGCTCGTTACGCCGATGTTGCCGTAACCGGCGACCGTCTTACCGCGATCGGCGCCAATCTAACGTCCCAATACACTGCTTCCGAAACCTTCGATATCACCGGGCGAGTCGTTACCCCAGGTTTTATCGATTTGCACACGCACAGCGACCTTACCGTCCTAATGAACCCGCGCATGGAGTCATCGATCCATCAGGGCGTTACAACGGAATTGGTCGGCAATTGCGGGATGTCGGTCGGACTACTTCATTCAGGAGCTCAGTTTGAAATGGAGCGCCGATGGATCGATCGCGGCGGCCTTCAGGTCGACTGGACAGATATGGCAAGCTTTTTGAAGCGAATCGCCGATACCGGCGTTGCCATCAATATCGGTACGCTTGCCGGTCATGGGACAATCCGCAAGGATATTCTGGAATTCGCTGAGCGAGCTCCCGATGCCGCAGAACTCAGCGGAATGCTTTCACGCCTTCAAGGCGCTCTGGACGCCGGCGCCTTTGGTCTGAGCACCGGATTGGAATATCTTCCAGGCGGCTACGCGACTCTGGACGAAATCTGCGCTTTGGCTGATATCACGCGGGATGCCGGCGGCTTTTATGCATCGCATATCCGAGATGAGCGTGACCATCTTGTGGCTTCGGTCGACGAAGCCCTAGAGGTCGGCCGTCGAAGCAAAATCCCGGTGCAACTTTCGCACCACAAGGTAGAACGACGTCGAAATTGGGGCACGATCAAAAAAACGCTGTCTATGATGCGAGAAGCTCGTGAGTCAGGAATGGATGTTAGTACAGACCAATATCCCTACACGGCTTTCATGACCGGGCTGGCCGTCATTCTTCTCCCGCAATGGGCGCAGGCAGGTGGCGGCGCTGCCGTTGCAGAACGGCTCGCCGATCCAGAAGAACGAAAGAAAATCGCAGAACATATTGTCGAAGATAATCCCGATTGGGACCAGATACGTATCGGCATTGCGAGTAACCGTCGCGACGCACAAGGACTGACTTTAACTGCTCTCGCGGCCCGCGAACGAACAAGTCCTCTGGATGCGGCCCTTAACCTTCTCATCGATGAACAGGGTATGGTCGGCGCAGCGTACTTCGCAATGTCTGAGGACGATGTGGACACGATTATGCTTGATTCATTTACGAGTATTGGGAGTGACGGAGTTGCAGCCAGCCCGGTTGGATTGCTAACCGGTGACAATATTCATCCCAGGACGTACGGCACTTTTCCACGGGTGCTTGGAGAGTACGTTCGGCGGCGAGAACTGCTCCCACTAGAGGAGGCGGTCCGCCGCATGACCAGCCTTCCCGCCGAACGGATGCGCTTGAAGGACCGCGGATTGGTCGAGGCCGGCTACTTCGCCGATCTCGTCGTATTTGATCCGGACACTATCGCAGACGTTGCCACATTCGACAACCCTCACCAATTTGCCGCGGGGATTGACCATGTCTTCGTCAACGGCAGCATCGCAATTAGAAGCGGCTTCCAAACAGAAGCGCTTACCGGCCGCGTGCTTCGTCGAAGCGCCTGACGATGCAAGTTCCTGATTCGACTCGCAAGCTTTTTGTACTCCGTCATGGGAAAGCTGAGGCGTACAACCAACTCGGCGACAGAGCCCGCGATCTTGCTCCGCGCGGACGTAGTGATGCTCAGAAAATGGGCAAACTGATTGCAAGTCTCACCATCAGCCTTGACTTGGTAATCTCGTCCGATGCAGCTCGAGCTTCGCAAACTGCCGCAATAGCCGGCGCGGCCGCCGGCTATTGCGGTGAAATAGCATATCGCGCGGATCTCTACGCCGCATCGGTGAATGCCATTGCAAAAACAATTAGCAGCGTCCCGTCCTCTGCTAAGTCACTGTTGATGGTCGGTCATAATCCAGGGCTCGAAGAGTTTTGTGAAGAAATTGGTCGACTCAAAGCGCCCTTCATAGTACTTCCCACGTGCGGCTTGGCCGGATTTGAGATCGCCGGCGACTGGCATGATTTCAGATCCAGTGAAATACGCTTCCTGGGGCTTTGGCAGCCGAAAACGTTGTAAGATTTACCTGCTTACCCTGTGTTCTTAAGGCTGGCCGCTACCCCGTTGATCGACAGCAGTACTGCCGCTTGAAGCTCAGCCCTCATAGCGCTGCATTCAGCCTGCTGCTGAGGGGGCAATGCACTTACTTCATCTTCCGACGGTAAGTCCCGCATACGTTTCAAAAGATCAACCTGGATATAGCTAAGTGGGTCGACATAAGGATTGCGTAATCGAATCGATTTCTGCAATACCGGACTGTTATCCAAGAGGGCGTTCGATTTCGTGACTTTATTGACAATGGTCACTGTCTTTTCGTATTCCGCTTTTATCGAGCCGAATATCCGGTCAGAAAGCTCTCGATCCTTTGCAAGTGAAGCATATTTTGAGCCGATATGCATGTCCGCCTTTGCAAGCGACATTTGACAGTTGTCGAGCGTGGCTTTGAAAAATGGCCATGAATCGTACATGTCTTGCAGAAGGCCAATGTTGCCCGCAGATTGCTCTGCATATGAAGACAGGGCTGTGCCGACGCCGAACCAGCCTGGCAGTGTAATCCTGCTTTGCATCCAGGAAAAGACCCACGGAATAGCTCGCAGGTCTTCGATTCGGTCGCTTGCCGTACGCTTCGGCGGCCTAGAACCAATGTTCAATGATGCAAGCTCGCCGATCGGCGTCGCCTCCTGGAAGAAGCGGACGAAGTCGCGATTTTCGAACACCAGACTTCGATACGCTCGGAACGCGGTGTCGGAAATGGCGTCCATCGCTACTACCCATTCGGGCCTTTCTTCGAACGAATCCGATCGTGGCAGTTCGGCGCTGGAGATAAGGACCGCATGGACGATCTGCTCGAGATTTCTGTAAGCGATCTCCTCGTCAAAGTACCTCGCGGCAATCACTTCACCCTGTTCAGTTACCTTAATCCGTCCTTGAATGCTGCCTGGCGGCTGTGCGAGAATAGCACGGTTCGCGGGACCTCCGCCTCGTCCGACGGCTCCGCCTCGTCCGTGGAATATTCGGAGCGCAACTCCGTGCTTCCGAGCAACTTCGGTCAGTCTTGTCTGCGCAACAAAAAGCTTCCAAACCGCCGTCAAATAGCCGCCGTCCTTGTTGCTGTCCGAGTATCCGACCATTACTTCCTGCAAAGATCCACGCGCGGCGATATTTTTGCTGTAAGCGGCGTTCGATAACAGCGTATCCAGAACAGAGGGCGCGGATTCAAGATCGGCAATCGTTTCGAATAGGGGAACGACATCTACTGTGGATGTTGCTGAACCACCTTCAAATTGGACCAGCCTGGCCTCTTTCGCTAGTAACAAGAGTGAGAGAACATCTGAAACCGTCGATGACATCGACATAATGAACGACCCGTATGCGGCCTGCCCGTTCGACTTCATCTTTTCGAACGCCTGGTTAAACAGATTAATGGTTATCTGAATTGGTTCATCGAAGTGTTGGCCGGTCTTGATAAGCAGATCGGTACTTTCAATAGCGATTTCAAGCTGACGTATCTTTTCAGCTTCCGTCAGTGACTTCCAATCTACGCCGTACTGTCCGAAAATTGCCCCGAGCGCGGCAACAAACTTGTCCTTGTGGTCTCGGATATCCAAACGTGCGAGATGGAAACCAAATAGTTTGGCGCGTGTAATTAACGGCGCCAGCGCACGGCGTGCGGCGAAGCATCCGTTGTTTTCGCGCAATGATCTGTCTACGATCTCGAGGTCCGCAATTAGCTCCGCCGATGACGTGTATGCAGCGGGGCTTTCGTCCGAACCACCGTTAACTGCCCGCGCCAGTCGAAGTCGTTCCCAGATGAACTCCATTTTACGTCGGTACGGTTCGGTTGCGCCCCGTGCAGCCGCTTCGGCGGCGACATAAGGCATTTCCTCAGCATCAGAGATGAGTGACTGCTGAAGCTCCTCGGAGATGCTGACATATCGGCGTGATTGGCTGAGTCGGTCGCTAAGGGACCGTATGGCAGGTATATACTTGCCAAGGGCTGTATCTTTCTGCATCTGGAGGATTTTTGCAGTATGTTCCAACGTAATCGTTGGATTGCCGTCTCTGTCGCCGCCAATCCAGGAGCCGTACTCCAAAAATATTGGTATTTCGAAATCGGTCCCCGGGAAATACTCGGCGAGCGCAGACTCTAGGTCTTCGTATATTTTCGGCGTAACGGCAAAGAGGGTGTGATTGAAGTAAAAAAGGGCGTTGAATGCTTCGTCGATAACTGTCAGTCGTCGCTGGCGAACTTCGTCAGTTTGCCAAAGGATCTCAGTCTCTGCAAGGATTTCCTGCTCCAGTTTGGCCTTTTCGGACTCAGAAAGAAGCGGACGGTCAATTTCGCCCAGCCATTCGGAGAGTCTATGGAGCTTTTCCAAAATGCTGCGTCGTCTCGATTCCGTCGGATGCGCGGTAAATACAAGCTTAATCGAAAGGTTTCGGACAAGTTCCGCCATTTTTTCAGCGGTCACGCCTGACCGGCTAAGGAATCTGACTGCATCGCGAACAGATTCTCGACGTGGGTCGGAGCCGGCTTCCGCTGCCCTTTGACGGTTAACCCTGACTATTTCTTTTTGCTCGGCCAGGTTAACCAGCTGGAAGTACGTCGTGAATGACTTCAGAACTTTCCGTGCTGCGGTAACGTCGAGTGACGTCACCAGTGAATCAAGATCAGTGTCGACACGTTCTATTCGACTGTCGTCACGCATCTCTTTTGTCAACGAACGGAACTGCTCTACGAGGTCAAAAAGTTCAGTTCCGCCCTGTTCTTTGAGCACAGTGCCCAATGCATTGCCGAGAAGTCTTACATCTCGCGCCAGCTTCTCACCGCCCGCTTCCACTTTGGCCAATTGTTTTTCCTTCAGTTAAGTTTGATCAAACCATTAATTAAGGAACGAACAACACTGGTCGCCACCGTTATGTAATTTTACTTGGTGAACGGCCATTTAGTGTATAGGTTTGCAAATCGAAACGACTGGACGTTGTGACGCACCGGTTTGTCACATTTATTAATGGCTGGCGTTACAAAATTTGACACTAAGCTCCGAAAAAGATATAATGATCGGGCGTTTGAACGCGGTACTGTCGCGTAAACAAAAGTTTTGACTTTTGAAAAAAGAGGGGTGATAACGGTTGACGCAGATTTTGGTGAAACCAAACGAGTCTTTGGATCAGGCTTTAAAGCGATTTAAGAAGCAGATTCAGCAGACGGGCGTTTTGCGCGAAGCGCGCGAGCATTACGAGTATCAGAAGCCGAGCGACAAGAAGCGCAAGCAGATTGCTGCCGCAAAGCGAAAGGCAGTTCGTAACCGACAATTGAATCCCAACGAGTAACGTCGGTGTTCGTATTTTAGCGAAGCCCCTCGATGGTCGAGGGGCTTCGTGTTGCGTTGACAATTGTGCGAGTGCAGGGGTATAGTACGCCGCGCTCCCCGTGCAGCTATTGCCAGATAGTTCAGTTGGCAGAACGCCTGACTCTGGATCAGGAGGTCCTAGGTTCGAATCCTAGTNNACAGGAGCGAGACATCTATTCAATGGAACTGTCGCAGATCGCCCAGGTCCGCGTCGGCAAAATGCCGGAGTGGAACACAGCGATTTTCTATCTCCTTTTTGACGCCTGCCTGCGGGCAAGCGACTGCTTGTCACTCAATGTCGTGACGTCGACCCTTTCACCAACGAATCACGTTAATCAAAATCTACAGCAATACTTTATGTGTTGTTCACGCAGCGATCGCCTTCGCAACCGTCTGCCAGTCTGTTAAATCCAGGCCGAGCGGGGTTGTGCCCTGCGCGGTAATGAAATCTTTACTGACGACACCGTAAGCCTCGTCGCAGAGCTTTTGAATGTATTCGTAAGTCACCTGATATTTCGCACCCCATGAGAGCAGGTTATAAAGCCCGGTTGCGTCGTCGTAGCCTGTCAGCACGATCGCATGACCGCCTGCCGATGTCGTACACGTTGGGTCAAAGCTCCAGACCGGGCCTGGCTGCCCGTCGACCGAAGTCATTAGCGTGCTTTGCACATCGATCCCGATGTAAAGTCCGCCCAGCTCATAGATCGCCCGGTCCACCTGCAGCTTGTTGGTGGGGTCCACCTCGACATAGGTGATGATCTTGTCCCACGTCGACTCCGCTGTGTCCCTAGGCACTCCCTGAAACTGCCAATAATGCAGAACGTCCTGCATGCAAGCTCCTTTATCGGTGCTAGGATCAGCAGGGTTGTAGCCGCCTACAGTTTCATAAAGCGCAAGAATACATTTGTCCGGGACCGTGAACATCTGCGAAGTGTTCGCGGTCAGCGTCTGGATCAAATGGCCGACTCCGGCGCATGTGCAATCTCCCAACTGGTCGTTCAGCATGTAGCCAAGCGAGCCAGGCAATTTCGTCGCCCAATCCCACGATGTCGGGATCGGCGGTATTGGAGTTCCCGCAGTGAGCTGGAACATTGCGGGTATCGAAGTATCGTGCTTTCGCGGAAGCCGCCCTAACTGTAACTGGAACATCAAGCAACCCTCCATCCAAAGGAAAAGCGCCCTCGAAATTTCGGTGTCGAAAGCGCCAATAAAATCTGCCAATCCGCCATGAACTATGGAATCGGCTGATACACCACTTTGCTGAAACCGCTATTCGGCAAAGTCTCCTGAAAATCCGTACCGGTGATCTGCCAAGCGCAATAATACGACAGGACTGTATTGTACCCTGCTGCTTCAGTGCTGTCCGCCGCCGCCGCCACATACTGCACCGATCCGTTGACCGCGTCGACTTCGCTTGCGGTACCGCTCGCTACATTCGAACCGGTAGGCTGCAGGCTGAGTAAAAATTTCACACTCTTTCCTGTTATGTCAATGGCATTCCCGCTCACATTCAGCAGTATCGTCGAAATGATAAATCCCTTCTCGCCCATAGACGGGTTATACGTCTGACGGCTCGCCGAAAGTTATAGTATAATAGCAATGATTGCGCGCCATGAACCCCAATTT
>PLAD01000358.1 GCA_003134215.1 Armatimonadota bacterium | reverse complement strand
GACCGGTCTCAAGCAGAAGGTCGGCAACTATCCCGGAGTTACTGTAGAGCGTAAGGAAGGCTCGGTCCGTTCACAGTCGACAGGCCAGTCGGTCACGCTGATCGATCTGCCGGGACTGTACTCACTCACTCCACGCTCCCCCGACGAAACGATTGCGCGTAATGTTCTGCTTGGGCGGCGCGGCGACGAACCGCAACCCGACGGTATCGTCAACGTTGTCGATGCCTCGAACCTCGAACGCAACCTCTATCTCACATCTCAACTGCTCGAACTCGGCCTCCCGATGGTAATAGTGCTGACCATGACCGATGTCGCTTTGCGAGAAGGTCGAAAGGTCAGCGAGAGAGCGCTTGAAGATGCGCTAGGGGTTCCGGTCCTGTCGGTCAATGTACGGCGCGGCAGGGGAGTCAAATATATCCCGGACCTGCTGGCGGAGATTCCAATGCCGCTTACTTTTGCGCACCCAATTAAGTACGCACTTCCCGAACTGGTGTCGTCGGAAACGCAGGAGCTGCGGGAAATGATTGTCGCCGACAGCCCGGAGTGTTCGCACAGTCAGGCATATGCAGAGGCAGTTTCACTCTTGATGACCGAGAGTCTGGCTCCCGAAGAAGCCTCTCGCTACACTCCTTCGCTGCTTTCGCACATCGTCAAGGATCGATCAGTCTTCGCAAAGTATCGAGTTGATTACACGTCGACTATTGTTGAGGCGCGGTACGGCTGGATCGAGTCAGTCCTCAAGGACGTGGTGGAGAAGTTTGAGCCAACTTCGTCCTTCGGAAAGACGCGAAAGCCGGGAATTGCGGAGCGAGTTGACACGGTTTTATTGCACAGGTTTTGGGGTTATGTCATCTTCTTCTCATTGATGGCGTTGATGTTCCAGGCTGTCTTCACTTGGGCTCAGTATCCCATGAACCTGATTGGGGATGCACAGGACTGGCTGGCATTGGATGTCCAGCGACATATGACGGCCGGCCCGCTGCGCGACCTACTTACTCAAGGGGTTATCGGCGGCATGGGAACATCGCTGACTTTTCTCCCGCAGATACTGATTTTGTTCTTCTTTCTTGGACTGCTGGAAGACAGCGGCTACCTTGCGCGCGCCGCTTTCCTGATGGACAAGCTGATGTCGAAGGTAGGCCTGCACGGAAAATCGTTCATACCACTCCTTTCGAGCTTTGCGTGCGCGATACCGGGAATCATGGCGACCCGCACAATTGACGACCGTAAGTCGCGATTAGTGACGATGTTGGTGGCGCCTTTGATGTCATGGGGTCGAAGAATGTAGGCGGCGATTTCAATTTCGCCTGGCCAACCGCGGAAGTGGCCGTGATGGGTGCACAGGGTGCGGTCAACTTGCTTTATAAAAAAGAGATCGCCAAANNGCCCGCCTGCCGGTCTACGCATTGATGATCGGCGCCTTCATACCGTTCCGCTGGCGCGGACTGACCATGTTCTTTATGTACAGTCTCGGAACAGGGGCCGCATTCTGTATGGCCTGGCTGTTTAAAAAGACACTGCTACGCAGCGCGCCGCCGCGCTTTTTCATCGAACTGCCTCCTTATCATCTTCCAAGCGGCCGAGCGATTGTCATGCATATGATCGAACGATCCTGGCTGTTCCTGCAGCGTGCCGGAACGATTATCCTGATGGTGAGCATCGTCCTCTGGTGGCTCTCCTCGTACCCGAAACATCTCAACATGCCGCCAAGCGAACAGCTCACTCACAGCTATGCGGGAATGGTCGGCAAAGTCATCGAACCGGCAATCAAGCCGCTCGGGTTTGACTGGAAGATCGGGATCAGCCTGGTCACGGCGTTTGTGGCTCGGGAAGTATTCGTTTCGAGCATGGGTACGATCTACGCAGTCGGAGACAATGATGCGTCGCTGCGCCATTCGCTGCAGGGCGACCCGACGTTTTCTCCGCTTAAAGGCATCTGTGTCATGATCTACTACGTTCTTGCGATGCAGTGCCTTTCTACCACGGCGGTGATGAAGCGAGAGACGAACGGTTGGAAGTGGCCGCTTTTTCAGCTCGCCTACATGACCGCGCTCGCCTGGATAGTGACTTTTGCCGTCTGGCAATGCGGTACTGCTTTACATCTTGGTCAGCGCGCCCCGATTCCGACGAGATCAGCCCTTGCGCCGCTGCCCGACAAGGATAATAGGTTTTCCTAATGCATCCGCACCATCTTGTCCAGTCTATCGCGGTCTATTTCTTAGTTACGGCAGCAGTTATTTATGTCGCCCGTGACATAACGGCCCAGTTTGCACTCAGGAATAACTTATCTGAAGGACAGGAGCCGTCCTGCAGCGCCTGCAGTTCTTGTCATCCAAACTCGGGACTCGTAGAGATATCGCACCGACAACGGGCCAGGAAGAGTCATACTACAGAGAAACCCTGAAGCAGGAGACGTCAGAGGCCATGGCACACGACGACGATAATAAAACATATAGCGGGGTGGCCGCAGACAAGGCTGCCGCGGGCGCAGCGTCGATTGGGGCGTTAGCAGTCGGTGCGCTGGCGATCGGAGCCGTCGCTCTGGGCGCCGCAGCTATCGGTGTGCTGGTAATCGGAAAGGCGAAGATCAGGCAGCTCACGATCGACGAACTCAAGGTACGGAAGCTGATTGTTGATGAGCTCGAAATCCTGAAGAAGTAAAAACTATACCACCGGCGGACATTGGCGCCGGTGGTATCGGTTTGTTGGAGTTATGGAGGAGTTTAGTAGGCTTTGCCGACTATATCCCAATTGACGACGTTCCAGAACGCAGCCAGGTATTCGGGGCGTCGATTGTTGTACTTCAGGTAGTAGGCGTGCTCCCAGACATCGTTGCCGAGCAGCGGTGTCAGGCCATCGCTCAGCGGATTGTCCTGGTTGGCAGTGCTGATGATGGAGAGCTTGCCGGACGAATTCTTGACCAGCCACACCCATCCAGAGCCGAATCGTTTGGCGCCGGCATCCTGGAACTGCGCCTTAAAGTTATCAAAGCTCCCGAAGGCTGTGTCAATCGCGGTCGCTAGTGCGCCGGTTGGGACTGCGCTTCCGCCGGGGGTGAGCCAGATCCAGAAGGCAGAGTGGTTTACATGTCCACCGCCGTTGTTGCGGACAACGGTTCGGATATCTTCAGGAATAGCATTGAGGTCGAGGATGAGTTCCTCCGGAGTTTTGCTCCCAAGTTCGGGATGCTTTTCGATCGCGCCGTTGAGGTTCGTCACGTATGTTTGATGATGCTTGTCGTGATGCAAATGCATCGTCGCTTCGTCAATAGTCGGTTCCAGAGCGTCGTATGCGTACGGCAAAGGCGGCAATTCGTAGGCCATAAATGTTCTCCTGATAAAATATTTGTGCGGTATCGCCGCTCGTAATGATACCAGGATTCGCGCTGAGGCAAACGGCATCACGATCAATTCGATCGGGAATTTGACGTATTCGGCGCTGCAGAGACGGCAGGCAGAGCACCGCAGGTGTGATCAGTAGCTAGAACAGTCTTTCAAAAAGTGAAGGCTTGAAGACGATCTCTTTATCGTTTGGCACCTTTCCGTGTGATTTTAGGGTTTGCTGACAGGTTGACATTGAACGTAAGAGGTCCCAGACCAGCTAGGTCTATCATTCCTGAACAGGATTCATCGAGGATCGGACGTTAGAGCTTGATCGAGGGCTTTGTTGAGGATAGGCATCCAGACGGCGTAGCCTTTGGCGTTGGGGTGAAAATCGTCGGCGGCGAAAAGAGTATGGTCTTTGGCGAAGATCGACCCGGTTTCGTCGGCAATGTGAGCCCAGGTGAGTTTTCGAGCTTGGACTACCTTTGCGAAGACGCGGTTGACGCGTGCGGTCTGACTGCCGGCGAACCAGCGCAGGGGCTGGGCAAAGCGTGGGACCGAGCCGAGCTGTGGGCTGCCGGTTACAACTATTTTCACGTCCGGGTTAGCCTGGATAAGAGCCGTGACGATTGTGTTTAGTTCTGAGCTGAGCTTAGACGACGGCGTAAAATGTGTCGCATCGTTCGCGCCGACCGAGAGCAGAACCAAATCCGGGCGCAGCGCGGCAGCATCCTTTAGCTCTTCTTTTATAACATCGGCAGCGACGGCCCCGGAAATGGAGAAATTGGTCATTGCAACGACACTGTCTTTGGCCAGATGTTCAGCAGTCTTCACTGCGATACCGTCTAGATACGGTGCGCCGCGCCCTGCGCCTGTCGAATCGCCGATAACGACATAGATCAATCTGGCGCCGGTCTGGCCAAAGACGCGCAGACGATGATCTGGATTTACGAAGTTTGACGTGTCGCTTTTGCCGTAGATGGCTGCAAGGACTTCGACAGCGAACACACCGACAACGGCGGCGACAATTGTCAAAAAGTATTTGATAATACGTCGAAACGGCAATTTCATGACTTATCGTACCTGGAACGTTCGCACCGAGGCGGACGTTAACCCACTATGCCCCAACGATGGATCAAGTCAACCGCACAGGTGTTGTTAGCTGCCGTCATGGCCTACGCCGGAGTTGCGCATTTCCGCTCTCCAGCCCCTTTCGTCTCGATTGTCCCAAACTATCTCCCGTACCCGCTTCTGCTGGTCTATATCAGCGGTTTTTTCGAAGTCGCAGGCGCAGTCGGGCTGGTGATCCCGAAGCTAAGACGCTGGGCGGCAATCGGCCTGGTCGCGCTTTATATCGCGGTGTTCCCGGCGAATATCAACATGGCTGTACACAACATCCCCATTGGAGGACATTCTTTTGCTGGCTGGGAGCTTTGGCTCCGCCTCCCGTTGCAGCTCGTCCTGATCGCCTGGGCGTGGTGGTGCGGTAATATCGGTCGGCCGTCAGCAGGAATTCGGCATCGAGGAGGCGAATAGTCTCCACCATGCAACGTGAGAATTCGATTGAACAGCCAGAGCAGGAAGAGGACGACAGAGACGAGATTGCTGAGATAGTGTCGTCCGAAAAAATCAGGGCGACATGTACGAAGATCGATTTTCGGCCCGATGTAGTTCTTGAAGAACAGCAAAGATGGCAGAAGCAAGACCCGGATTATCCGCTTGAACATTATCGTTGTTTGCTCACTCGGGGCAACNNTCAACAGGGAACTATTAGTCTATCAAACGATTGGCGCGGACTATCCGGACGAAGACGAAGCACAGACCGATCTGTATCAAGATAGCCGCGATCTGCTCCTGAGCCCTGAGTTTCTACTTGAGTCAGCGGCACTGAAAGCGAATAGTATCGACGAGGCGTCCACTGTCGACGAATGGGTTGCAAACGGTTATTGTGAGACTGATACACCGAATGAGACTTACCAGCATTACTTATCAATCCGCCAAGGGCTGAACGAGCTGCTGGGCGACGATCTTTACCGCATCGTGATCCGGCTTGCAGTTGAAGCCGAGATCGAGAGGGATGAAGAAAGCGAGGAGTAGACGTGATCACTGCTTTAAATCCAGCTACCATTGGAGGGGCCCCGCCTCTTAGAGAATATGTGGCTCTCGCGGAACGTTATGGATTCGGGGGTGTCGAATTTCAAATCGAATCGGCGGAAGCTCTCGCCGAGGAAAGCTCGTGGGACAACGTACGGAGCCTATTCGAGCAGTTTGGGGTCGCGCCGGCGATGTTCGGCCTGCCGGTCGAATGGCGTTTAGAGAACAGCCGATTTGACGACGACCTTAAGAAACTCGCGGACCATGCGAAGTCTGCCGCTGAAATCGGCTGCACTCGTACCGGAACGTGGCTGCCACCGGCGATTACCGGCTCTGCCGACGAATACCTGGCGCTAATCAGCAAGCGCTTCTATGCGATCGCAGGCGTTCTGGCGGATTACAATATTAAACTGGGCCTGGAGTTTGTCGGGCCGGATACGGCTAGAATAGGACCGGAAGCGTTCGGACCACACCCATTCATCTATACGCTTGGGCAGACGCTCGATTTGATAGAAGATCTCGACGTACCGGGGGAGAATATTGGGCTGCTGCTCGATTCATTTCACTGGTATACATCGCACGGCACAATTGAGAATATCCTGATGCTGACAGGAAACCAGGTGGTGCATGTGCATATCAACGATGCTCCTGACCTGCCGATCGGCAAGCAGAAGGATAAGGAACGGCTGCTGCCGGGCGACGGGATCATTAACCTCAAGGGCTTCCTCAAGACTCTCGCCTATATTGGATACAACGGGTATGTAGCAGTGGAGACCTTCAACAGCGATGTTACGGCGCTTGGCCCGGAACATGCGGCTCAGCTCACTGAAGTTGCGGTTGAACGACTTCTGGCCGGGCTTTAACAAATTACAAAACAATAAGGGCGAAGCGGCTGGGATACCGCTTCGCCCTATCTCCTGCTAAACGTGCGGAGTTAATAGGCGCCCCGTCCCTTAACCACCGCACCAAATGTCTTGAGGAGGATTACGAAATCCAACCAGAGTGACTGGCGATCGATGTATTCGATGTCAAGAGCAACACTCTGATCGAATGACAAATCGCTTCGTCCAGAAACCTGCCAGAGACCGGTGATACCTGGCTTGACCGTCAAACGGCCTCTCTGGTATTCGTCATACTGTTCGACTTCTGCGGGAAGAGCGGGCCGGGGGCCGACCAGGCTCATATCTCCCTTGAGGACATTAAGTAACTGAGGGAGCTCGTCGATGCTGTATTTACGCATCCAGCGACCGCATCGGGTGATACGGGGATCGTTCTTCATTTTGAACAACGGGCCGGATGCTTCATTCATGACTTCGAGAGCAGCGCGTCGTGCTTCCGCATCAACAACCATCGACCGAAACTTATAAAACCAGAACAACTGACCGTTCTCACCGACTCGGTATTGTTTGAAGAGGATCGGCCCCTTGGAATCCATCTTGACCAAGACCGCGAGAACGATAAACACCGGTAAAAGTGCGACCAACAGCATGAGCGAGAGCGTGAAGTCTAAGACTCGTCGAATCGCTGTAAGTGCAGGAGATAATCCAGATTCGGTGGTCTTTGTCGTTTTGAAAGTTCGGTCATCCCCCTGAGCAACAGTCGATGCTTCGGGGAGGAAGTTTTCCGCTGTATATCCTGTTTCGTATGCTTGTAATTTCAAGGCCGCTCTCCTCAAGAGACAGTTAAAATGCCCGTATACACCGGCGCAATCGTTTTTTTAACTGTGTCTCGCCCGTACAGTCCCTCACTGGGAACCAATCATGACGTTATTTCGTGCGCTTACAACGCCACCGGCTGCTAGGCAACGTTCATACGACAAACGTTCGATGCTTTCGCGAATCCATTAAAGTACAAAAAGTGTGCCAAGTGCTTGCTCGATATCCGAAATTGCGATTCTTTTGCAAGTCGTATACATCGCTTGACATTGATCTAATATACACAAACTGTGCCAACCAGGCAAGTAATAGTCATTACCGGACACCGATAGCGTGCTTCACAAAAAAGGTTTGGGGTTAAAGTGATAAGTAGTCGGCCAGGGCATCGGCGATTCGCTTGGATGCGCTGCCGTCGCCATAGGGGGATGCGGCGTGGGCCATTTTGTCGTACTCCGCCGGATCAGTGAGCAGCCGGAAGGCCTCGTCGAAGATCAAAGCCTGGTCGGTTCCGACGAGTTTTGCAGTGCCGGCGGCGACTCCTTCGGGCCGTTCGGTGGTTTCGCGCAATACAAGCACAGGCTTGCCGAGCGAGGGCGCTTCTTCCTGCACCCCTCCGCTGTCGGTGAGAATGAGCGCGCTCTTTTGCTCGAGCTTGACAAACGGGGCGTAGTCCGGCGGCTCAATTAAAAAGACGCGGTCGAGCCCCCCGAGCACTTCGACGACGGTCTGGCGAACAATGGGGTTCTTGTGCATGGGGAAAACGACGTTGATCTCCGGAAGCTGCGTAACAAGCTGGCGAACAGCGCAGCAAATTCGGTTCAGAGGCGCGCCCCAGTTTTCTCGCCTATGCGCTGTGACGAGCACGACTTGGCCCGGCAGTGCGAGCGCTTTGACTACCGCCGGATCGTCGATGCTGAATTCCGACGACGCTGTAGTCAAGAGTGCATCGATTACCGTGTTGCCGGTCAAAAAGACTGATTTGGGGTCGACGCCTTCACGGAGTAGATTATCGGCCGACTCTTTGGTCGGCGCAAAGTGCAAAGCTGCGAGTCGCGTGGTCAGAAGCCGGTTGGTTTCCTCTGGAAAGGGATCGAATCGGTTACCGGTTCGCAGGCCGGCCTCGACATGTCCGAAAGCGGCCTTATGATAGAAGGCGGCGAGGGCGGCGACAAAGGTGGTGGTGGTATCGCCCTGCGCGAGCACGGCGGCCGGCTTCTCTTCAGCGAAGATTGGGTCGAGACCGCTCAGGGCGCGGGTGGTGATCTCGGCAAGGGTCTGGCCCGGCTGCATGATATTGAGATCGTAATCAGGGACGATTCCGAAGACGGACAGCACCTGGTCGAGCATCTCACGGTGCTGGCCGGTTACTACGACACGCAGGTCGAACTGCCCCTTACGTTTGAGCAGCTCGAGGACAACCGGCGCCATTTTGATGGCATCCGGGCGAGTTCCGAAGACGGCAAGAATCTTTTGTGGCATTAGTGAACCGTTAGCTTGAATAGAATGAGCGCAGATGCGCAGAGTACCGTGACGATACCATAGATCACCCATACCGCCTGCCGCTGGCTCATACCGCGATTCAACAGTATATGGTGAAGATGGGACGTTCGGTCGGGCAGATAGGCCGGAGTCCGTTTAATTGTCCGCTGCAGCACCACGCGTAATCCGTCGAAGATCGGTACGCCCAATGCGAGGACCGGAAGTGCGAAGCTCAGAGCTGCGGCAAGTTTGAAAGTTCCGATAATGGCGATGCTGGCGAGGACGAACCCGAGAAACTGCGCACCGACGGTCCCCATAATTATGCTGGCGGGATTGTAGTTGTGGCGGAGGAATCCGATGCAAACTCCCACCAGTGCGGAAGCGATGATACTGACTTCGTACTGCCCAGCCTGGGCCGCCATGAGGGCAAGGGTTGCCCCTGAGATGGCGCTGATCCCGGATGCGAGACCATCGAGACCGTCCATAAAGTCGACCGTTTTAATGACCAGGAAGACCCAGAGGATAGTGAGAATGGCGCTCAGCCAGCGAGGAAAGCCGATCCATGAGGCCGTATCATGCGGCCGTCCAGGTTCCAGCGTGAATCCATGTGCGAACGGATTGGTCATTCCATCAATGCGAACATCGAAGTAGACCAGTATGGCGCCGGCTGCGACCAATGCGAAGGTCTGCCAGAGCGGTGAGAGATCGTATTTATCGTCGATTGCGCCGGCCGCAGCGACGATGCTTGCGCCGATCAAGAGACCGGCGAATTGACGCAACTGATGGATATCCCAGGGGAAGTGCGCGCGATCGAAGCTGATAAAGACGTAGACCAGGCCGAGCGTAATCATGAACGCCGCATACATCGCGATCCCGCCCCAGCGCGGCATCGCTTTGGTGTGAACATCGCGGTCTCTCGGATAGGCGACTGCGCCGGCCTTCTCCGCGAGCGAGCGGACCAGAGGTGTCAGAGCCGCTGCGAGCATGGCAGCAACGAACAACGCAAGTAGGGGGAGACGAAAGCTATTCACCGAGACATTTTTTCCGATCGACTTTGCGCAAGGAAGCCAGAGTCAATTAAGGTCGACTTGACGGGTTTTCGCGGCTCTCGGCCGCCGCCGTCATTAACGGTTCAGTCCGCTGCAGAGTTGGAGGAGGCAGGAGAACAAGCGGAATATTCGCTGTGCTGAGTACTTCCAAAGCAAACTCGTCGGGGTATTCGCCCGAAATGACCACTTTCGTGATACCGGCGTTGACAATCATCTTTGCGCACATATTGCACGGCTGATGCGTACAGTAAAGCTGTGATCCCGATGTCCCCACACCGAAGTAAGCGCCCTGTATGATGGCGTTTTGTTCGGCGTGAAGACAGCGGATACAGTGCCCGTTGACCAGGTGACATCCTGCGGTCAGACAGTGCGGAAGCCCCATCGGGGCTCCGTTATACCCGGTTGTAAGGATCCGTCGATCTCGGACGATCACCGCTCCCACCTGCCGGCGCAGGCATGTGGAACGCGTCGCAACGTCCAATGCGATCTGCATGAAATACTCGTCCCATGACGGCCGTTCTGCCATAGCTCCGCTGTCCCCGCTTATCGTAAAAATGGTCGTTAGTCCAGGTAGACCGGAAACCGGTCACAAAGGTCCGCTACGGCGCGGCGAACTTCGGCGTATGCCTGCGGGCTGCCGACATTGGTAAGAGTCTTTGCGATCAGATCGGCGACTTCCAGCATTTCAGGCTCAGCGAAACCGCGTGTCGTTGTGGCCGGGGTGCCAATCCGTATACCGGATGTGACCCAGGGCTTTTCGGTGTCGTAAGGGATCGCGTTCTTATTGGTTGTCAGGCCGACCTCGTCGAGTTCGAGCTGCGCCTTTCGCCCGGTCAACTTCTGCGGCCGGACATCGAGAAGCATCAGGTGGTTGTCGGTACCGCCGGTAAAGAGCGTGAAGCCGTTTTCGGTCAGCCGATTTGCCAGCGCGACGGCGTTTTTGCGCACCTGCTGCTGATAGATACGGAAACTCGGGCGAAGCGCCTCGCCAAGCGCCACTGCCTTCGCGGCAATGACGTGCATCAGCGGACCGCCCTGGGTGCCGGGGAAGACGGCGGAGTCGAACTTCTTTGCGAGATCTTCGTTGTTGGTCAAGATCAGGCCGCCGCGCGGGCCGCGCA
>PLAD01000045.1 GCA_003134215.1 Armatimonadota bacterium | reverse complement strand
AAACGGAACGAGGAGCACTCGATTGCCGTCTGGGTCAGCAAGATGCCTATTTTCCTGATCGTGATCCTGGGCGACGATTAATTCTAGGTAGCCAGAGGGCGCCGCGGCCGCCAAGGGCGCGACGCTATGATTAATTTTAACGACCGAATTTGAAGCGTCGTGCCTGTACTGTTTCAGACCGCGGCGCACTGGGAGGACCTGGTCGAATGGAAGTCCAACATCACCTTGCCAGAAAGACAACATCGAATCGAGGTTATTGGTGAATAGGCCGATATCGACCGCCGATTTCGCTAGTTTCATTTACAACCTTAAAGCTAAAATGATTACAACTAGGCTTAAGGCCGGAAATCGACCGATGTACGTAAGTATACCACTTCCATAATGTTTTTCCAATGCAATATCCTGTTCGCCCTAAATTCGAATCAGACTGAATAACCACAATGTGGCCTGATCGATTTTACGGCAGGTTGAAGCAAACTGAAAAGGGCGACACGCTAGTGAGCTTCGTTATCCATAGGAGCGACGTATAAAGTCGCAAAAACTCGCCGCCGGCAAGAACCGAATGCTTTCAACCTTCGAAATTTCAGAAGACTTGATGGGCAAATCTCTAATGCTGTGACGTAACGACAAGCAAAGCTGATGCTTAGGTATGCCTGCGAATTCGCGCCTTTCGCAGCAACCGCTGACTCGTCGGTACACAGTAACGCTGCGTTGGGCCCTCTTATTCCGCAAGACGAGTTGGTGGGACTGTTCACGGTCGAAGAGGTCAGAATGCCCGCCTCGCTTATCTGCACACGGCACGATCAGTTCGCACAGATGGTCCTCGATTCGTCGTCATTTCGTATCTCGAAGGCATTGGTCCCGTTGGAGATACGAGATCTTGGAGCGCCTGATGTCAATGCAATGATGGAACTCGTGGCGTTGACCTAAATGTCCGTGTTCCGAGAAAGTGGCGGCGGATTCAGCGCATATACCCAAAGCTTTGCCAAAGTCTCCCGGTCGCGTGCAGAGACCTCGTACTGGTCTAGAATCGTCGGCAACTTGCCCATGCCAACTACAATCTCCTCATAGATGCTCTCGGCATCATTACGGCTGATGCCGAAATGCGGGTGGGCCTGGATGGCTATCGCCGGGTTTGCCTCCGGTGAGATGCCTTTCACTGGCGCCAACACCAGTCGGTGAGGCTGATGAACCGAAAGATCGAAAATTGGCGACAAGCGCCATTTGCCTTCATCGCGGATGAATCCGTGATTGCGCAGATGATCGTCGGTGTTGTGGTTGAAGCAATTAAACAACATTCGGCGGAAAAGGGCGTGCCAGCAGGGCTGAACGCCGGTGAGTTGAGCTTTGCGCGCGAGATCCATGTAGGTGAACGGCGCATAAAATTGCGTAGGATCAGCCCCAAGCATTGTGCTGGCACTCGTGAAACCAAGCCGCACACCATTATCGCGGCGATCAAACCTGCGGACGAGCAGCACAGTACGGTTACCGATTTTCTGTGTGAAATGAACTGGCGCTTCGATACCCGAGACCTCCGCGAGCGATAGGCAAGTCGCTTCTACCTTAGGATCATCAAAAAGATCGCCCGCCGCCGGGAATTTAACCATATGCAGAAAACCCTCGTGCAACAGGCTTGCTTTCGGACTGGCACCGCCCTGATCAGCGCTGTTCCGGAAAAGCCGTTGCAGGTGATGGGTATCCGCCTGGCCTGCCTCCACGGCCTCCGCAGCCCTGAACAGCTCCTGAAGCGTATCTTGTTCCGACGGCAGCGCGAGTAGTGCCTGCCCGTCTGGCAGCCAGCGCATCGGTCCGCTGTCAGGCGTAGGGCCAAAGGAAAGCTCTCCCGTGCGCTCTTCGCCAACGGCCGCCAAAAACTCTCCCATTCCGAATGTCTGGCTAGGAAAAGCCGCCTGAATGATCGACTTACCCCACCCATCCGGTGCGGAATCGTAGAAGGGCAAAGGCACCTCATACGGCAGACCGTTAAACGAGCTGCTCTTCAGTGGAAGAATCGCGGGATCAATGTCGAACTTATCCTTCCGGGCCAGCCATGACTTGGCATAACGGAAGCGCGACGGGCGGATTTTTCTGGTGCCCTCGAAGGACAGCAGGCCCATGGGGACCGGGCCTTGTGCGAGATGGGCATAAACGACGATCTGATCGAGACGGCCTTCCTTAGAAATCTGCCACATCGCGCGATCCTCCGGCCCGCCGCTGGGCGCTCATCTCCAACTCCTCACCGAGCTCGTCCTTCTGCAGCGCTTCGGCAAGCTTACCCTGGAGCCCTAGGGCAGAGAGCACGCTGACGATTGCGCCAATCGAAACGCCTGGCTTACCGGATTCAACATCGACCACCGTGGAGCGGCTAAACCCTGTTCTGTCAGCCATCTCTGCCTGGGTGAGGGCACGCCGGATTCGTGCCAAACGGATCCGGCTTCCCAGGAGTTTCAGCTCCTCGTCTTCGGGGCCGGACAGGAATTGCTGACGCTTCGGCATGTCAAATAAAACCACCATAAAGCTGATTCGTGATGCTTTTATCAGACATATCATGGTTTGAGCAAGAGCAGGATGGGGATTTGTCGGATAAGTGCGGGCTTAGTGCTCGATGATTTCTTGAGCCTTTGGCGGGAGGCTGATGTCGCTATAACGTACGCGGGGATCACGGCCTATTATCCAGAAAGTCCGTATGCGCGAATTCGTAAAGTTTTTGGTTCCCGACCCCCCGTCACGCTCTGTCCCAATGTGAGATGTTAGCTAATTTTGTC
>PLAD01000112.1 GCA_003134215.1 Armatimonadota bacterium | reverse complement strand
GGCTAAACGGACCTGTCGACTTCAGAGCTTAAGTTTGCGAACGCTTTTTAGGCTCTCCACGCTGGCTTTGCCCTTTTGATAGCGGACCCGCCCCACCGTCCCTTCAGCTGGCGGATTGGTAAAGGCGCTGAGCTCATGTTTGACCAAATGCTTACCACATTGTTGGTACAAAAAGTTTCGGTCTTTATGAACAAATTGACCATCCGAGGCGACCGTTCTATCAGGCAGCTTCGCGGCATCCAGGTAGTAAAAACCGGGTTTCACGCTGGTGTGTGGTAGCACCTTTGTGTCCTCCCAGTCTTTCGATTTAGGATTTTGAGTCTGGATAATCTTTTGCCCGTTCATGACAAGCAACCTATCCAAAATATCAACTCCAAGAAGCTATTAGCCTTAGAACAGCCGCACAAGTTTCAATGCGCTCACTTCCACGCTGGCGACGGTTCCCCCACTTTCGTATTGTATCCAAACACGCGAACTCTTTTCGGGGCGGCGATCGTATAGCAGTCTCGCCTCCTTATTGCGGTGGTTTACCAATACAACCGCCTTCCGCAGTTTCGTGGAGCTGTCCGTGGACGCTCCCTTGTCTTTCTTAGATCGGGCGGTGTCAGAGGCCTCCTCGCTATCCGTTCCATTGTTGACCTCCGGCAGTTCATCGTATCCGTCATTCGTTGCCCGGTCCCGCATTTCTTTAACTGTTTTGCGAGTGACTTCCGTATCCGGGTGACCGAGCCACTGCTCGACTGCTGTAGCGTGAGTTTTATACAACCTCACAAGTTCATTGATGGCCGTAACGTCCTGCGCCCGGCCTGAGTTGAAAGCTACGGCAATGGGCTTCGGAAGGTCCATCAATGCCAAGTGTTGCGATACGAAGGCTTTAGATTTGCCGATCCGTTTGGCGATCTCTTTTTTTTCAAATCCGTTATTGACCTCGCGGCTGATGAAGTCGGCTATCTCGCGCGCTGTCAGTTCGTTGCGGTGGAGATTTTCTACGATTTGATCGAACTCGGTGTAATTCTGATCAATGAAAGCCGGAATTGATGGCAATTTGGCGAGTTTCGTCGCTCGATACCGTCTTGCACCATGGTTTATGGTGTAGTGGCCCGGCCGTTCAATGTTCACCCGCAAAGAGATCGGTTGCTTGATGCCACATTGTCGAATCGAGTCTGCCAATTCGGCCAAGGATTCGGCCGAAAACCCGGGAAAGTCTTCCTACCGCGGCTGATTCGGGTCCTCAGCGATGAGATTTAGGTCAATCTCGAGCGGTTTACCTTCTAGGACTGCGGGCGGCTTCCGTAGTGTTGCCAGATCTGAATCAAGCCCATTGAGTCCATCTGGAATGAACTTGGCTGCAGCTGTGATGGCTCCTCCTTCGACGTCAGGTTCTCTTTGGATGCTGAAGTTAGTGCTCGTCATGCAGCCGCCTCCAACCATTCACCGGCTTCAGGCAATATCGTGTTTGACCCGTAAGCGGTCATGGTCCGCGCGTCAAGTGTACGCTTTGCGCGCCTCGCTCCTTCGGATTGTCCAGGCCGCCGCACATCCGCGAAGTCCATGGCAAAAGGCAACACCAAATCGATGTATTCAGATCTACCAACACCTTCCTGCTTGGCGACCGTAAGAGTCTTCAGTTTTTTAGAAATACACACCCCTCGTATTCCAGAAATCGGGATGTTACCAGACTAAAATGGCCGATTCCGCGCCGAAACGCCACATGGCGTTGCGGCAAACAGACCGCCGCGCCGCAGCGTCGTTGGGGTGGGTTCATACACCCCTAAGAATGTGAATAACATGCCGTAAATGATTGCGTGCTCCATAGCCGTTTTCAGTTGGTGGCTATTCGGTTCGAGAATCAAAAAAATACCCACCAGCATGCGGACCCGAATATCAATCCACAGAACCACAGTCCAAAAGGGGTAGGTGATTGCAACGATTCCGTGCAGCAAATCAAATCCACGTCGAATGTGCATAACAAATGGAGGTTAACATGAGCCCTTCGATTTAGCGAATTCTAAGAATTCGCTTCGCCCACCGCTCCGCTCCGGAGTTCTTCCCATCAGGGACTGATATCTATCCCGATCACCAATCGATGTCGGGTAAGGCACTGGCGCGGTGCCTCGGCTGAAGCCGCAGCCCGTTTCCAGCCCCTCCCCATAGGAACTGCTCGTGAGGTTTTCCCTCAAGCAGCTCGCCCAGTGGGTTTCGTCGAAAGGGTTATGGGTCGTCGCGGTCATGGCGGCCACTTTCACGATTCCTTTCCGAGGCCCGGTAACGGCTGGATCTTCCAGTCCCAGTAAAGCCCGAGCACATCGTAAAGGTATTCGTTACTCCATCGCCGCCAGCCGATGCTGCGCTTTTGCCGTCGTTTGCGCCGGGTTAATAAGGTCCGGACTTTCATCTCCACGTAGTCGCGCACCTCACTGAAGGCGCGACTTGAGTTCCCCACGCGGAAGTAGTTCACCCATCCGGCAAGCGCGGCATTGATCTTCGTGACTATTGCCTTGACGGTCAATGCGCCGCCGTTAGCAATGATCTCGCGGACCTTGGCCTTGATCGCCTTGCGGGCCTTCTTCTTTGGGGTCATTTTGACGTAGTACTCGGTCTTCCTCTCCCGTTTTCGCACACGACGCAGATCAAACCCCAGGAACCCGAATGCGGCATCCGTCAGCGTATTCACGATCTTGGTTTTCTCTCGATTCAGCGCGACCCCCATTGGGGTCAACTGTTCCTCGAGCCGGTGCAGGGCTCGTTCAGCCCAGCCCCTTTTCTCGTGATGGCCGCTGACGGTAATGACGATATCATCGGCGAACCGATGGTAGTTCACTGCCTCGTAAGGTCCCTGTGCCGTCTTGCGGCGGATCGCGTCGAACATCCAGTCGATCTCGTTCAAGTAGATATTGGCCGCCAAGGGGCTGAGCGGGCCGCCTTGCGGCACCCCGACCTTGCCTGCGGCCTTGATGATCTGCTTCACGAGATGCATGACCTCGGGGTCCTGAATGCGCTTCGCAATCTTATCCAACA
>PLAD01000281.1 GCA_003134215.1 Armatimonadota bacterium | reverse complement strand
TCGCCTTCCCGAATGAGTGGGAAGTTAAAATAGCCGTTAACTGAACGTAATGCGGTACGTCCTAAGATTGGGGCCACAAAACCAGCCGCCAGCCGACTATCTGAAATCGGTGTTCGTTCCGATGGCGCAACTGTTTTCGTGTCGCTGGCCGCATGTTCTGAGACGTTGTTAGGCATTAAGTTTCTCCTTAGGGACGAGTTTCCGCGATTTCATCGATGGTGTAGATTAACTTCATTATGGTATCGAACCTGACCAAATGCAGCACTCGTTCAGGCTGCTGTCCTTTGGTCAAGACAATATAGAGCAGTCTCGATTCGGAAACAAGTCGTTTTCGCGCTTCTACCAGCAAGGCCAAACCTGCGCTGTCGATAAAGTCGACATGCTTCAAGTCCACGATAACATCGGCCGTCGAAGCGGCAACCTGAGATAATAATGGTTCGCGCAACATCGATACAGTTGTCAGGTCCAATTCGCCTAGAACCTTAAGTACCGTACCTTTTTCAGTTTCCTGCTTATCAACGCTGAGTTCTGCCGCTTTCATTAATTGTTCCCCTAGCTGGACTTTCCGATGACAGTTTTACAGTAGTAGTAGTGAATCCTTAGTTACTGTTTACACTAAACTTCGTAATAAATCACGGCCGTCTTCGCGCCAGTGAATATTAGGTGACTCCAATTCCCCTGCTCGGCATACATACGATATACCGGTTTCATGCAAATCGGAAATCCAGTTTTCTACGGCTAAGTCGCCGCCGCAAGCAAGTGACACGCCCTGAATCCGTGAGCTACTTTTCTTTACTACTTCGATGATACCCGCTTTCGAACCGTGCACAACATACACGATTCCGTGTGTGGCCGATACGATAAGATCAGATTCCTCATATACGACAACCGTCCATCTGCTCCCTTCAGTTGCAGCTATGTCTGCCGCAGGATCCATAGCTAAGAGTGACCGTGCTTCATTGACCGATGCTGAGCGTTCCATCGTTTCGGCGGGAGAAGGTAGTGGACAGCGCGAGAGGGCGTCCGACAATTTTTGAGCTTGCTGCTGCACCCGTTCTAGGTCACCTTCAACGAATACCGTGTGCACTGAAAGACAGCCGCCCTGATCGTACATTAATATGTCCATTGCAAGGCCATCGTATTGTTCCGGCTGAACACTGCAAAATGGAATTACCGCAGCCGAAATTCTGTGTCCATATGGAACAACCGGGACTCTGGACTGGCTGGTAACAGAGGCTATGGTGTGGTTATCGCCATAAACGACAACCAGATCGACAGAGTTATAGAGCCACCTGTTTCGCTGTTCATCGGTCCGCGGCCATGCATAGACTTCAATCAACGAGGCAATGTCTTCGTTTGTCGCAATCAGAAGGTTGAGAAAAACTTGCAGCCAGCCGCCTGGTCCTGCGCCCGGAAGCTTAACAATTGACCCTGAACCGACAAGCAAAGCCCGAATGATGGAAGTTACCGCAACGAGGGGAGTGGTCGACGCGATAATATGCCCGATCACATCCCTTCCGGAGATGTCGCGCATCCCTTCACTGTCGATCAGGCTCCATAGATCTCGTTCAGTGAGGGATCTCAGGAGCGGCTCCAGGCTGATCCAAACCATACTGCTGGGGAAAGGTTCCAAATCGTCGTTCGCCGACGCCCTGGTGGCCAGCCACGCTTCGGCAGCACTTGCTATAGTTTCGACAGCGAGCTTTTGGAGTTTAATGAACGAATATCGCCGCAGCAGTTCGGCTCGCCGAAGTCTCATATCCGAAGGAACCGAGGTATCGGCGACGACAGGTTTGACTATGACCTTGACCATAACTCTTCGGCTGTCAGAGAACATCCGCGCAGCTCTGCATCGGCGGCCCGGCCGCGCAGCGAAAAATTTCCGTCATCGTCGATTACGGCTCTGTCTTGAGTTTGCAATACGCCGACGCTGTTCAGGTTAGTCAGATCATAATGCCGAAGCAAGCCGTATGATCCAGATTTTGCGTCGCGACCGGTGATAGGATCGATACATCGAGTACGAATCCACCGCGGCCCTGAAAAAGATCCAGCTTCGCCCTGGGAGTAGAACTGTGAAGTAAGTTCGCACATTCCGTACTCGGAGAAGCAGTGCGAGTCGGCAACCGAAAGTCCGTCGCGCAGTAAATGATAGAACTCATCCCGAGGCAGTTCTCGATACCGCCCCTTAAAACCGCCCGTTTCGATCACGCGGCTTCCTAAAGGAAGTTGAACACTGCCGAGAGACAGCATCTCCATCAGGCCAAACGCTGTTCCAAAAAGAGTAATGGGCCGACTATCTTCGGTCGCAGCCATCAGTCGAATACGAAAGTCTGTTAGATCGTTACCGGCAAACTCTTCCGCGTCTAAGGCGCCAAGCATATGGCTCAAGGATGAATGAGGAGCATCAAGGGGATTGGGCATGACAGCGAAGAGCCGATCGCGGCGAGAAAACCTCGAGTAGTAGTTCGTTCGAAGGCTAATTTCGTAAAGTTCTAGAGACTCGTCCGAAAACCAGTGCTTGCTCGACCGGTCCGCAGTCGTTCCCGACGAAAAAAAGACCGCGGCGGTTGACGCGATGGGGATACAGGACAGGTCAAACCGTCTGAATGCCTGCGCCGGCACAGCAGGAACTTCTGTCCAATTCTCCACAGTCTCCGGCGTCATTCCAGCGTAGTCGCAAAGCCTTCGATAAGGCGCGTTATGAGCATACTGGTACGCAAACAAATCTCGGATCAGCGTTTCAAAATCTTCATCTGATTTTCCAAGTACCAACGAAACGATACGGGCCGGGAGACTTTCCACGCCGATATTGTACCCGTCGAAACAGGGTGAGTCAGGTACAATCGCACTCTCTCATGGCTCGTTCGAGGTCAGCTAATTACGCAGTACGATTAGAAAACCGCCAGTTAGAACGGAGGCTGCTGTGCTATACACTGCTTCTCGTTGCTTTTGGTATGGTGTTGACCTTTATCGGTAAGCTTTCGACCACCCCGCCACTTCCACTAGGCAGCATCAACATAAATATCGCTGGGGCTGCCGGCCTCAGTGAATCTTTAGGAATAAGCTCTCAAACTGCTTCCGAGATAGTAGAATATCGGAATACGCTTCCCTCGCATCGATTTGTTTCCGTCTATCGCCTGCGGCGAACTCCCATTCTCAAAAATGTCCCCATTGACTGGCCATGGCAAAGACTCTACGTTAGAAGCGCCTTCGAAGTTGCAATTATCTACTTTTCGGCTTTGATTTGTCTCATTTTAGGATCGTCGGCTGTCCATGCATTCCTAACCTTAAAAGCGCCATCCGCTGATCCATTCCTCTTTCCTATCACTGTTCTGCTCTCCGGCTTTGGCTTGATGACTGTACTGACGGTACATGACCCTCTTCGTGATACGTTTGCCTTCGAAAACCAGGCCGCCGGGGTCATCTTTGTAGGCCTTATCGCACTGGTCATTCCGCTCACCAGATGGTTTCGGAGCATACCTCTGTACCGTTATACGTATGCTTACGCGCTTGCTTCTCTTATCTTCCTTGCGTTGTTGCTTTCTCTGGGACACGGTCCAGCGGCTACCCATATTCAGCTTTTTGGGATCGAGCCAATCGAATTCATAAAAGTGCTGCTGATCTTTTTCATCGCATCGTATTTGGCCGACCACCGAATTACCGTGGCGAATCCATTGCTGAGCATGGGAAGGCGAGAGCTGCTGCCGCTTGCCTGTATCTACCTTTTCGCTCTGTCACTCTTTGGTGCAGTTAAGGATCTTGGCCCCGCCGTACTCCTCTTTGGTTCTCTTGTCGCAATGCTTTATCTCGTGTCCGGCAACAGCAGTTATCCGGTTCTCGGAGCATTGTTATTACTTGCAGCGGCCTACATCGGCGACCGGTTGGGAGTCGGTTTTTTTGCAACACGCGTTGAAATGTGGCTGCATGCTTGGAATAACGGCAACAGATTGGGGGGGCAGCTCGCCGAGGGGCTTTGGGGGCTGAGTACGGGCGGAGTTTTTGGCTCGGGAGGCGGACTTGGAGGAAGCTATTTCGTCCCGCGTGGTGGGTCGGACATGGCGTTTACGACTATTGGGGAGGAATATGGCCTTGTCGGTGGCGTTTGCGTCCTTTCGCTTTATGTAGTGATTATATTTCGCGGACTGAAGATTGCACAATCCGGGTTAGGTGAGTTCGAGCGTCTTCTTGCGGCGGGAATCAGTATTTTGATCGGGCTGCAGTCATTCGTCATTACCGGCGGGGCGACCGGGTTGATTCCGCTTACCGGAATAACGTTGCCGTTCGTTTCCTACGGGAGCTCCTCGCTGGGAGCAAACTTTTTTTGTATTGGCCTGCTGTTGAGTTTATCGGTGCGAACGAACGGAGCTGTTGCTGCCATACCAACACCATCGCTTTTTGTTCACACTTGCCGCCGCGTCGGGCTTTGCCTCTCTTTTGGCCTGCTAGCGCTGGTGGGCGTGGTTCGGTTGGTCTGGGTTCAGGCGATCAACGATCAGTCGACCGCAATTCATGAGCTGGTTATTCCCGACGCTGATGGGATTCGGAGAAACCATCGAAATCCCCGGCTAATTGAATATGCGTCTGACATCCCGAGAGGTAATATCGTCGACCGCAACGGCATTCTCCTGGCCTGCACTGCTCCGGCAGGGCAAGGCGTCCCCTATCTTACCGATGGGACTCCGCGATGCTATCCCTTAGGGAGTACAGCGGCGAACATCTTAGTCGCCGTCGAGCAGGAATACACTCCATTAAACCGTCTGGGACGGGAAGAGCAGTTGCGCGGGTACCGGGACTTCGACCAGCTTCTGCCGCTCTATCGCCGCAAAGACTTGCCTTTCCCTCCAACCCCGCATGGTGAAAATGTTAGACTGACTATTGATTCATCGCTTCAACGCGTTGCACAGGAGAGCTTGCAAGAGAAGGCCGATCGTTATGGCAATGGCTGCGGCGCCGCCGTCGTCCTCGACAGTAAAAGCGGTGAAGTTCTTGCCGCAGCGACCGTGCCGACATTTGATCCGAATACTTTAACAGAGGCCACCTGGGACCGAATCCATACGTCCGAGGATTCTAAGCAAATATTGCTTGACCGCGCTCTGTCCGGTCTGTACACTCCTGGCTCGGTGTTCAAGCTGGTGACAGCCACAGCGGCATTTAATAATGCCCAGGCCGGCCTAATGTTTAACTGTAATCACAGACTTCCCTATCTAGGTTGGAAATGGGACGGAGTTACGTACGGCAGGCGCGGAATTACCGATGACGAAGACTTCGCACCCCACGGAAACACCAACCTGTCGAAGGCGATCCGTGTCTCCTGCAACGTTTACTTTGCGCGGCTGGGAGCCGCACTCGGCCCGCAACCCTTGTTTGACACGATGGGCCTGTATGGCCTCACGGAAAGACCATCTGTCGATGGCCTCGCAAAAAATCTCGCAGACTGCGCTTACGGTCAAGGGCCACTCGAAGTTACGCCAATGCAAATTGCGCGTGTTTGTCAAACTATAAGCAACGACGGAATTACTATTCGGCCTTCTTTCTTTGAGGGAACGGGTTACGAGCCAATAAAGCAGAGAGTTCTGCAGGCCGGCGACGCACATGCGCTGTCCGGGATGATGAGGAGCGTCGTTGTAGACGGCACTGCCCAGGGCGTATTCACTGGGTTATCGGTCGCGGGTAAGACGGGTAGCGCGCAAGTTTCGAGTGGTCAGCCGCATTCTTGGTTTGCCGGTTTCAGCCCGGTGGATGATCCTCGAATAGCCTTTGCCTGTATTGTTGAACATGGCGGTCACGGCCGCACGGCTGCGGCGTCTGTCTGCCGGGCGATCGTCGAAGCCTACACCGCAAAGGGACATTGACAACGGCAACTAAAACAGCCCTGTCGAGTCGGCAGGGCTGTTTGTCAGAGACTATGAGCAGCCTAGACTTGTACCGCACTGAGGGCACTTATAACATGCGCCGGAGCGGATGCAAAGTGCGCCGCAATCGGGGCAAGGAGGAGCGTCGGATTGGAGGCGAAAGATCTCTCTCTCATGATCCGTGAATGATCCACCGGTCTTGTCGGCCTTAGGTGTTCCGTGACCAAGGACGATCAGTTTCGCCGGAGCTGTCGGCTCTTCGGTTGGCAGGTCGGCAATCAAACCGACGTTCTGGCGCTCTTCCTTTTGGAGGAACTTGAGTGCAAGCCATCTGAAGATATAATCCATCACCGATTTTGCCATCGGGATATCTTTGTTCCCGGTGAAGCCGGATGGTTCGAAGCGCGAATGAATGAACTTATCGACCATTGTCGATAGCGGCACACCATACTGAAGCGCCAGCGAAATAGCTGTCGCAAAACCGTCCATCAGGCCGCTGATGGTGCTTCCTTCCTTCGACATTCGAAGGAAGATCTCACCGGGCATTTGGGAGTCAGGATAGAGTCCGACCGTCAGATAGCCCTCATGTCCTCCAACGCTGAACTTGTGAGTGATTGACGGCCGCTCATCCGGCAGCTTCCGTCGTACCGGATTTCCGAGCGAAATTGTATCGGCCAATAGAGCGTCAGCCGGGCTTTCCTTTTTAGTAGAAAGCGGTTGTGTCTTTTTAGAACCATCGCGGTAGATGGCAATCGCCTTCAGTCCCATCTTCCAGGCGTCGAGATATACGTTCGAGATCTCTTCGGCAGTCGCATCCTCTGGAACGTTGACCGTCTTGCTGATAGCGCCGGAGAGAAACGGCTGTGTTGCCGACATCATACGGATGTGACCGGAATAGTGGATAGTTCGGGTCCCGTTGGTCGGCCTGAAGGCGCAGTCGAAGATCGGAAGATGCTCCTTCTTAAGTTCTGGAGCTCCTTCGATCGTGTCGTTCTGATCGATGAATTCCAGGATGCTGCCGGTTTGCTGATCGCTGTATCCTAGTCGACGAAGAGCCTCTGGCACGGTTTGGTTGACTATCTTCATCAGACCGCCGCCAACAAGTGACTTGTATTTGACGATAGCGATATCGGGCTCAACCCCGGTCGTGTCGCAATCCATAAGAAAGCCGATCGTGCCTGTCGGAGCCAGTACAGTCGCTTGCGCGTTCCGGTATCCGCTTACTTCGCCGATTGCCTGTGCTTCATCCCAGCTCGATCGCGCTTTTTCAAAGAGACCTTGAGGAACGAGCTTGGAGTCGATATCCTCGACGGCTCGTCGATGCTTTTTGATTACTCGCAGCATTGGTTCACGGTTTTCGGCATACCCCGCAAACGGACCACCGCAGTCGCGAGCGATCGCTGCAGACTGCGCATAAGCGGTCCCAGTCATGATGGCGGTAAGGGATGCTGCGTAGGCGCGGCCCGCGTCAGAGTCGTAAGGGAGGCCGCCAGCCATTAACAGCGCACCAAGGTTGGCGTAACCAAGACCCAGCGTCCTATACTTATAAGACCGGTCCTGTATTTTTGGGGTCGGATAGTCGGCGAAGCCGACACCGATTTCCTGGGCCGTGATCATAATCCGAACGGCATGCTGATAGCTTTCGACATCGAAGGCGCCGGTCGTGTTGTCGCGGAACCGCATTAGATTGAGGGACGACAGGTTACACGCGGTCGAATTCAGGAACATGTATTCAGAGCACGGATTAGACGCATAAATTCGGTCGGTGTTGGCGCAGGTATGCCAATCGTTAATGGTCGTATCGTATTGCATTCCGGGATCGCCGCATACCCAAGTTGCTTCGCCGATTTTTTGAAGAACTTCCCGCGCCTTGATTTCCCCGGCGACTTCACCCGTGGTTCGGAACTTCGTCTGCCAGGTGCCGTCGCGCTCAACGGCCTTCATGAATTCATCGCTGACTCGAACGCTATGGTTGGCATTCTGAAATGGAACCGTGTCGTACGCACCGTTTGTCACATTGAAAGCGCCGGAGAAGCCGGCTTCAATGAGGGCGTGCGCCTTCTTTTCGGCATCGGACTTACAAGTTATGAAGTCGACGACATCCGGATGATCGACATCTAGCACGCGCATACAGGCTGCACGGCGAGTACTGCCTCCAGATTTGATGCTTCCGGCGCTGGCGTCTAATCCCTTCATGAACGAGATCGGCCCCGAGGATCGTCCCCCGGCACGCAACGGCTCTTTCGAAGAACGAAGGATCGAGAGGTTTAAGCCTGACCCAGAACCGTCCTTAAACAAGAGACCTTCGGTTTTGTAAAGGTCCAGGATCGACTCCATATCGTCATCAACTTCGTTGATATAGCAGGCCGAGATAGCCTGGCGACGGCCGGGCCAGCCTAGATTGAACCAGACAGGGGAGTTAAAAGCCGCAAGCTGATGTATGAGGATGTAACGCAGCTCATCGTGAAATGCCGAAGCATCGTCATCCGAAGCGAAATAATTCCCCTTCTTGCCCCAGGCGAGGAACGTGTCGGCAACGCGGCCGACCAACTGCTTGACGCTGTATTCGCGCTCAAGAGTGTTCAACTGGCCACGGAAATACTTTGACGAGACTACGTTCGTAGCCATTTGTGACCAGAACTTCGGAACCTCGACACCGTCTTGCTTAAAGACGATTTCGCCGGACCCTCCGACAATGCTAGCGGTACGAAGCTCCCATTCGCATGTCTTGTAAACGTCATGACCTTTAATAGTATATCTTCGCTGAACCTTGAGACCGGCAGTTGCGGGCTTTTGATCGGACTCCGTGCGGGTGTCCGTCGCAGTAGGTTGTTTTGACCTGACAGGTTGGGAAACATCGACATCGGTGAATGGATCAGAGTCGTCGGAACCTTGACTATTGAGGTCGTCGATGGCTTCACTGAAAAGAGCTTGCCCGCCTGACTCCATCAACGTATCGACGGTCTTTTGGCGGGGCGTGCTCTTCACGCTGTAGTCGGTCATAAACTTTACTGCTCCTTTAGAATGTAACTGAAATTTTGCCGCGAATGGAAAGGCTAAAACCTAGTCTTTGATTTTCACTTTGCCGGCCTGTCGGCGCAGCATGTTAACAATGTCTCTAAACTGGGTCGGATCTTCGAACTGTCGGTAAACTGACGCGAAACGCACGTACGCCACCTGGTCCATGCCTTTAAGTTGCTCCATCAGCAACTCGCCGATTTCACGGGAGTCAACTTCCTTGTCTTGGCGGTTGATAATCGTGCGTTCGATTTCTTCAACGGCGGTTTCAATACTGTCTACACTGACAGGCCGTTTGCGGAGAGCGATTTGTAAACTTCGTAGAACTTTGTTTCGATCGATCGGCTCGCGCGTTGTACCGTCCTTTTTGACGACCTGCACTTCGAGTTCTTCAATAGTCTCAAACGTAGTAAACCGACGGCCGCATCCTCCGCGTTCTTCCTCACACTCACGCCTTCGCTTGATTGCAAGATTTTCTCTGATTGGCCGAGAATCTAGAACTTTGTCCCGATCTACCAAACCACAATACGGACATTTCATAGAAGAACACGCTCGAAACTAACAACATCTAGTACGAGAATTATTGTAGCATACG
>PLAD01000374.1 GCA_003134215.1 Armatimonadota bacterium | reverse complement strand
CGAAGCCGTGTCAATATAGTAGGTACCGGAAGTACTTAAATAGCCGGTTGACGTAACGGTCCCAGAGCCACTGTTATCTGCAATGCCGCGAAGATAATTCCAGCCGTAACCACCCCCGGGAGGACGATAGGTAACAGTCACGGTTTGACCCGCCGTACCGTTAAAGCTCAACTGTTCTCCAGGATAATCAATGAACGGTTCGACGGGAGTAGTAGTGCTAAGTGAGCCGGTGACAGTCTGACCACACGTGATTGACGGTATATACGGTACATTAGGAGTGAGAGAGATGATATTCGACGGGACGCTGCTGCTTAGAGGTGCGTTCGCCACCACTTCATAGTAGTAAGTCGTACCAGCTGTAACACTCGTGTCGATAAAACTTGTGGTTGTGACGCCGGTGCCAATCGGCGTGTAAGTTCCCCCACTTGTCGTGCTGCGTTCTACTGTGAACGAACCACCACCACCCTCGTATGCGGGGAAGCCGTTGAGCAGCGTCCATGAAAGCTTGACCGGTGTTACAGAAGCGCTCGTCCCATAAACATAAACTAACTGACCCGTTAGAACCGGCGCGACCGGATTGTTCGAGCACGTAAGACCCAGAGAAAACGGACCTTGAGCTTCCGACGCTGTATTTACCGTGTATTGCCCGGTAGACCATAAGTAATACGTAAGGATCGCCGGTCCATTTGTGCTGTCAACTTCGTTTGTAGCTAATTGCTCGTTCGCCGGACCATAAAGATAAACCCATTGATCTCCTGTTGACGGGCCGGTATAAGTGAGCGTAACCGTCTGGCCGGCAGTCCCACTAAACGTATACGTATAGCCGGGCGAACCAATGGTTGGCTCATTGGGCGTTGACGCGGTGATTGTTCCGGTTTCTGTCCCGCCGCACGTTATCTGCGCCGAAGCAGACTTAGGATGTGCGAACGCAGTTACAAACAGTAGCGCCAATACAAGTGGCCTTGCCACGGATACGGTGCGATGCAAAATGCGAGAAGTGACTGCGCGAGACACTGAACAAATAGCAGCGTTCATTTTGGATGGTTCCTAATTGACGGAATTTTGCCTGAGGCATACGTGGGGTAATGGCGCTGAGTCCATTAAAAAGACGGCACCAAAGTGAGCTCTGAAAGGACTGGCGCAGCAGCCCAAACAAGCTCGAAGAAATAGCATCTAAAGTTAAATATCTGCCGGCAATGGCATTAGAACAAAATATAGTAGAGATCCATTCGAAATACTATGGTTATTTCTGGGCATCGTAAGTATAAGTCGTCCGGCCAAGGTCGGGATCGGAAAGCGATAGCCTGTTCCCGGCGTGATCGTAAGTATAGCTCAACGCATGCGGCACGCCGGTTAAGATTTTCCGGTTGGCCGAATCGTAGGCGAATGTGAAGCGGCCTGCGGCTGAGAAGACCCGTTAGTGTGAGGATCATCGTCATAAAGTGGCCTTGCCCGGGTATCCCAACCTGGCCAGCGGCATAACGCTTTCCAACAGTAGTAGACACGATCTGCAACCCTAGAAGGAGAAACAAATAATGCGCACAGGCGCGGACGAATAAGTGATCTGAAGATCATTAGAGACATTGCGAGGATGAGGCTTCCGGTAGAAGCGCAACATCGTTATGCTATCACGGTTCGGGCGTCTTGTCAAGCGCTGTATGTCGTGGCATCACAGGTGCCATCTTTGTTTATTAATATGAGTAAACAATCTAGTCAATATAGTTGTGCAATTGTGCATTGTAGGTATGTCGTTGCTCAGTGACTATGTCCGCTAACTGCTCAGTGACTACGTCCAAACTCGTAGTGTTGAGCTTCTGCTGCGTTGGCTTTTTTAATCATGTCAACTGTTTCCGCTGAAGCGTTTTGTTCCTGCTGTATGACTATGAATGTGGCTTCGGCTCTGACGGCTGCGGAGCCGACCTCGGTGCGCTGGGTTTTTGCTTCTGAGTAACGACTTTGACAGACTTTACGATTTCTTCGTATTCGTACCACGACTTTTTCTATAAAGAACAACGCATTGACAAAACTGCCGAATATGCTCCATAATATGCCCATTACAGACCCTTGCAGACGAAAAGCGGATTTGAGCTCAAAACACGATAAAAATAGAGCAAAAACAGGACATTTTTATCGAAATTTAACCAACGCATCGTCAAGATTCAAAAGGAATTTTTCTGACTCAGTCAGAATGACGTAAGGTCTCTAAAAAAGAATAACCGCGTCGTTGGCTCGAATGGTTTTGCTTCTTCTGTCGGAGGCACTGCCAGTCTAAACCAAGAAACACCAAATGTAAACACGCAGGGCGGCGCCGGAGACGTGGCAAAACCATTCGAGTCGACGATGTAAAACGAACACCTAGTGCCCAAGTAACCATCATGCGGCGTGCAGCCGAAAAGCGCCAACACCGGAATCAGTCAGGCTGGTATGGCGTTGCACCCGAAGGGCGGATTTGAGCTCATAACACCATAAGCTTTTCGGCAGCTAGCTTGCCGAGGGATTCGGGATCGCCTATGTTGCCTTGCTGGATTGTCAGCCTGGGTTCTGTGTTGTTTACGGCGGCCATGGCGACGATTTGGAATGCGCCTTCGACTACCGATGCCCATGCTCCCACGGGCGTTTGGCAGCCGCCGCCGTACGATGCGAGGAACGATCGTTCGGCAGTGATCGCAGCGAATGATTCCGCGTGATTCAGAGGTGCGACAAGACCGTTGATGCGTTCGTCGTTCGTTCGAGTCTGCACCGCCAGGGCGCCCTGCCCCGGGTCGGGAACAAAGGTATTCGGGTCTAAAATCTCGGCGATTTCGGACCATCGCCCCAAGCGATCCAGACCGGCGACAGCAAGGACGATACTTTCGTACAGTCCGTTCTTTAGCTTGGTGATCCTGGTGTCCACATTTCCGCGTATATCGACGATATTCAAATCCGGTCGCAGGTGTCGAAGCAAGGCGGAGCGGCGAACCGAACCGGTGCCAATCCGTTCGCCAGGCTGCAACTGGTCCAGAGTTTTGCCCAGCAGCGCATCACTGACATTCACGCGCCGCGGAACCGCAGTAATCTGCAGTCCAGGCGGCAGGGTCGTTGCGACATCCTTCATCGAGTGAACAGCAATATCGATTTCTCGGTCGAGCAGCGCAACTTCCAGCTCTTTGGCGAAGATTCCTTTTTCCGAGTAGCTGGCGAGCGGAGTGTTGGTCGCCTGACTTTTGTCACCCGAAGTCTGGATGATCAGGACATGAATTTGCACGTCGGGATAGAGCTTTTGCAGCTCATCGCGCACCCGATGACTCTGCACCAGGGCGAGGGCGCTGCCGCGTGTTCCGATGATCAACTGCTGCGTCATACGCTGCCTCGCACCCGCACGTCGATGTCGGGCCGCAATAGGAACTTCATAGCGTCAATTATACCAGTCGGCTCGGGGGACGAACTAACAAACGACGGCCCGCTTTAATGTTTGGAGCCGCTGTGCGGCGAGGTTCCAGCGGAAGCCGCAAGCTCGTTCGGACGGCGATAGTCGCCGTCGTACGCAGAATCGGACAAAACGTTCCCGTCGCTCCACCAGTCAATCGACGCGACCGCGCCATAGGAACAGTTGAAATAGTTGTCAGGTGTGTATGCGATCCAATCGGTTGATACTTTTTTCGGATTGATCGACGGCAATATTTCGAGAGTCGCATCGAGGTCGTCAGCCGCGGTATCGAACAGTTCGACAGTCTGGTTGTATCCGGCCGCCGCCAGAGTCTTGCCGTCGGAGGAAAATGCGATGTCGAAAACCGGCCCGTGTCCCGCCCTGAACGTGCTGACCACCGAACCGGTCGACGGGTCCCACAGGTGAACAAGACCGGCTGCGTCACCAGTTGCCAGAAGCTTGCCGTCGGGCGAGCAGGCTATCGAAACCAACTCTGGATCATCGCCGAACGACTTAACGACATCTCCGTCATCGGCGTTATAAATGCCAATTGTTGAATTTCCGTTAGTCAGCGCGGCGAAGGTTTGCCCGTCGGGCGAGAACGCGGCCGCATGGTTGTCCTCCGAATAAATGTTCTGAGGCGGCGTGAACGGCGGCTGAGCCCAGATCATCCTCTTCGCGATGAGATCGTAGCACTTGAAACCCCGCTGTTGATCTAGCTCGGCAAGTTTCGTCCGATCCGGCGACACGATCAGCGCCGAACAAGCCGTAGAACTCAGCGGTGCGGCAGTGTTCGTTGTGAGGTCCCAAAGTGCGATACCGCTGCCAACCTCGCTAACGGCGATCTGGGTCGGGCTGACATAACACAACGATAGTATCGAGTGCGCCGTTTGCTGTGCATCGGACTGAAGCGGAGCAATAACCGGCTCGACAACTGTTGAGTTTCCGGAAAACGGATCGAATGTCTCAAGTAGACTGTCAACAGTTCCAACGGCAAGGTTAAGGCTGTCCGGGCTCCAGGCGATCGCCGGTGGAAATGGACTTCGGCCAATCGGGAAGGTACGCATCAAGACACGGGTTTTAGTATTCCAGATCCTGACCGCGCCGTCACCGCAGCTCTGGGCGAGCTCCGCGCCGTCGGGAGAAAAAACGACTGTCGCCGTTTTGGGAGATCCCAATGGTATTTTCGTAGATTGCTGAAATGTTGCTGGGTCAAACAGAAGGGCTGTATCAAAGTTGGTGCTTGTATCCGGCACGACCACGATCTGTTTATCGTCAGTCGAGTAAGCAGCAAACAATGCCGAGTGGACACCGCTCAAGACACCGGTCGCGTGCAGCGTCTTTCGATCGTATATAGTAACCCCGCCGTTCTCCTCTGCGACAAGTAGTTGTGAGCTATCCGGCGAAAACTGTATCGATGCGGTTTTCGTACCAGCGCCGACCGAGATAGCCGCTGCCAGGATGTTGGTCATCGCGTTCCAGATTTGGATGCGGTTGGTGCCGGCGGCCGTCGCAAGCCACTTGCCGTCGTGAGAACATGCAACTGCAGAGACTGTCTGGTCACTACCAACGAGAGGTGCCGCCAGAGCGCCAACCGAAATATCCCACAAAACAGCCTTGTTTGCCCCAGGTTCGATCGATTGTCGTCCCGAAAGCAGATGCTGACCATCGGGTTCCAACGCGATCGATGTCACTTTGCCGCCGGACCATGTTCGAAGCGCTGTGCCGGTCTGTACATCCCACACATAAAATTTGTCCACTCCCGCCCCGACTAAACGGTGACTGTCTGGAGTAAACGTCACCAATGTCGCGGTATCCGCAGGGCTGGACCAGAGTACCGCTCCCGTACTCACATCCCAAACCTTCACCGATCCGTCGGTGCTCGCAACGTATTTTCCGTCCGGCGAGAACGCCACATCGTCGATAACAGAGTCATGACCGGTAAATGTTCGCTGCACAACGCAGCTTGGCAGCGCCCAGATCTTGACCGTGCTGTCAATGCTTCCGGTGGCGAGATAACGGCCGTCGGGAGAGAACGCTGCAGTGGTGACACTGTCGCTGTGGCCTACCTGCAGATCAAGCTGCGGTTTGGTGTTGTTGTCATCGGAGTCTGACCGCGCCGGCATACAGGTCAGCGAGATGGTGAACACCAGGAGAGCGGTGAGAGTTGCGGCGTACTTCATAAGTAATCGAAATGACTGAAGAAAGGAAATGATCGACCGTTATTGCTGCCGCCGGCGAAAAAGATCGGTCTTGATATTGTGAACCCGATCCAGGAATAGGATACCGTCGAGATGGTCCAGTTCATGCTGGATTACCACCGATTCAAATCCCTCCGAGTTCAGGATAAACTGTTCGCCGCGGGTGTCAAAAAAGGCAACTTTGATCTTAGCTGCACGCTGAATATTCGCCGTATAGTCGGGGATACTCAGGCAGCCCTCCCGAAAGTACTGTTCCCCTTCCCTTTCTATGATAACCGGATTGATCATAGCGAGAAAGCCGTTGCCGCCGGTGTACTTTGGATTTCGGTCAGTGTGCACCAGAGCCACACGGGTCATCGCGCCAATTTGCGGAGCAGCGATACCTACTGTGCGCGGCGGCCCGGCGTCCATGGTATCGAGCAAGTCGCCGATGATCTCGGAAGCTTTCTCAAAATCGTCAACTTCGTCGCAGACGGTTTTCAGACGTCGATCAGGGTAGAGAAGTACTGGTAAGGCTGGCATATCTGTGACATGGCGCGTCAGAGCGCTTCCGTCTGTATTTCCCTATTACTGACTTCGACTCCCAGCTTCACAGCCACTTCGGCCAGCCGCTGTGGGACAATCGACCAATCGCCACCGCTGGTCTCGAGCAGCATGACATAGACTCCGCGTCCCGGCGCGCCGGCGAGACGAGTATCGAGGTCGGTGATGTTGACTCCGTTTTCGGCGAGAAGTTTAGTTACTTCAAAGACTATTCCGGGACGGTCTGCGCCATAGACATTGATCTGGTGGTCCGGGACGGCGTCTTCATGGATATCAGGTATAAGGTCGACATTGACATGTAGGTCAAGTTTTTTGGCGACAACGCTCAGTTTTTCCCGCAGAGCCGCCAGCGCATCGTCACTGTCTACACGTGCGGAAAGCATGTTGGCGAACGCTCCGTGGAGACGAGTCATTGTCGCATCGTCAAGGTTCCCGCCAACAGAATAGACAGCCTCAGTTAAACCGGCTATAATGCCCGGACGGTCACGAGGTCCGATCGCAGTGATCATTACAATTTGGGACATATCCAAAATTATAGCACGATTAAAATCGGCGCTCTCGATCTCAAGGACTCTCTTCTCAGTAATAGTTTCGATAGGCGTATTAACGGCGCCGGCAATTGCCGGACCGCCGTACCTGACCGACGATGCCGACCCGCTGGACTATCAGCACTGGGAAGCCTATCTATTCACGTCGGGAAGTCATACGCGCGGCACCGACTCGGTCATCGGCCCCGGGGTTGAAGTCAACTACGGCATAATCCCGAACGCCCAGGTCCACCTTGTCGTCCCTGAGTCCTATTATTC
>PLAD01000341.1 GCA_003134215.1 Armatimonadota bacterium | reverse complement strand
TACTTCCGGCTGGAACGGTTCTCGATCTCAAGGTCAGCCATCGCGGAAAGACCAAAGATGCTCTGGTGACATTGAAGGACCTGATCTAGGAGAAGCCGTCAGGCCTTCGGCTGATACAGAGGGAGGTTCACTATGAATGTGCTGCCTTTGCCGAGCTCAGACTGAACATCCACCGTCCCGTGGTGGGCCTCGACCATCGACTTGACCAAATAGAGACCGATCCCCGTACCGCCGATCTCACGGTTGTCCCGATTGTCGACTCGGTGGAAACGCTCGAAGATCTTGACAAGATGTTCGCGCGGGATTCCGATTCCCTGATCTGTTACTCGTAGCTGTACTCCACGGCCCTCATTTGTGACACTTCCGCTGATCGATACTGTCCCGCCGGCGGGCGAATACTTGACCGCATTGCCAAGGACATTGGTCAGCACCTGGTTGAGCCGATCGCGATCGGCCTGTATCTCCGGGAAATCGGCTGGAACATCTTCGATCAGAGTGTGCTTGCTCGTCGAAATAGAGGCGCTTTGCGACAGAACCACGGTATGGACCAGGTCACGCAAATCGACCGATTCGAACGAGTACTCCAGAGCTTTACCCTGTTCGATCCTCGATGCGCTCAAAAGATCGTCTATAAGACGAGTCAGGCGGTCGCACTCTGAATCGATGATCGAATAGAACTCGCGCTGAGTCGCTGCATCGTAGAAGCCTTCTTTATCCGCCAGCAGCGTCGCAATAAAACCCTTGATACTGGTCAACGGCGTACGCAGCTCGTGCGATACCGTCGAAATGAACGCCGTCTTCATGCGGTCGACGCCGCGAATCTCAGTGATATCGTTCAGCAGCACGACAATCCCCGCGATCTCGTCGGTGTCGTCCCCTCGTACCGGTGCGCACTGTACTTGGTAGATCCGTTCGAGGACATTGCCCTCGACATAGTCTTCTTGATCGACCGGTATCGAAATCTCGCCATTTACTTCGGTCGGCACGGCCTTATGCAAGCTTCGCTCCAACAGGGCCCGGAGGTTTTCATGCTCGATTACCGAACTATACGGTTTTCCGACCGGCGCAGTGTCCTCGCCAAGCTTGAGAATCAGCCGCGCAGACGGATTTATTTGAAGAATGCGATGGTTTGTGCCGATGACCACGAGGCCGATATAGAGGCTCTCGATCGTATGGATCAGCTCCTGCTTTTCCTGTACTACTTCCTGAAAGACCCGAGCAGAAGACATAATGCTCGCCGCACCCGTAGAAAGGCGGACAAGAAGGTTGACATCTTCGTCGGTGAATGCAGAATCCGTTACTTTATTGAAGACGTAGAGGACGCCGATCGTGCTTCGGCTGATAATATTGTTCTCATCGTCCCGCGTCTCTTTGACAAGCGGGACACAGACTGCGCTATGTGCTCCCAACTTGTTAGAAAGTCCGTCGGCGATCGCACGCGGGTCCCGCGCTGCATCGTAGAGGATGACTGGGATTCCTGAGCGGAAGACCTCGGCGGAAAGGCCTTCGTCGGTGGTTTTTGATCGCAGGGAAGCTACCTGGGAGTGACTTAGCCCAAGTGCGGGTTCGACAGCGCGAAGTTCGCCGCGTTCTGTCTCATGGAGTACGAAGACGCAGCTCTCGGCCTGCAGAATCTTGCCGATACGGTCGACGAGGCGCTTGAGCGTGTCATCAAACTCGGCAATCCCCGGCATCTGGTCACTTGAAACCGCCGTCGCCACTAGGCTTTCCGTAGACATTGATTACGTTCTTTATCTCTCAATGAGGATTATAGCACTATAATCCCGACCACCTTTTACTTCATCGATGGTCTACTCATACCCGTCTGGCAACGCTTGCCCCACGGAAGTGCATAAACAACCCAAAGATTGTACAGATTCTCGGAATAACCAACACAATTCTACATCCTAATCGTCGATTCAATAATCAGTTCTTAGCCTGCGTTGGTAGTGAGTTGGCATCCGAAGAAAAGAGTTTTGGCTCGAGGGGGACGTTTCCCTTGGACGATTGCGGAGAGGGCTTTTGCTGCCCAGGCGGAGTCGGGATTGCTGCAGTAGCGGGCGATATTGTAAGCGCCGACATATTCGATGCGGCTCTGATTGTTGAGAATCACAGCGGCGGGCGCCGCCCAAACGCCGAATTTCATAGCGACCCGATTGTTGCGGTCGACGATCGGCGCTGTGCCGACAATACCGGTTGCGTCCCATGCCTGACCGGCCTTGAGTACATCTTCGTCGCTTCCGCCGGAAGCGATTATTGTGACGAAGCGTACTCCGCGAGGCTCATACTGGGCGATTAGCTTTCGCACGTCCGCTTCCGCATAGCGAGAGCAAGGGCACCGTGGGTTCCAGAAATTGAGCACAGTGACCGGCTGATCTCCAGTCAGGTTGACTTGCCCGCTCTCCGAGGTCAACTGCTGAAGCGGAGGAGCAGGCAACAGCTCTGGAGACGCGATCGCAGCACCCTTCGGACGGGTGACCGGACGCATGTACTGACCTTCAAAGTGCCAGAAGGCGTAACACGTCTCAGCCAGCCAGAAGACCAAAGCGGCGCCGACTAAGGCGTTTGAAATCTTCTTCATGCTGCTTTGCCGTAGACCAGTGTCATTTTTCCGTCGCTGCTTTCGTACTCAGTTTCTTGATCCGGCGATTCGGTTCGGAATTGATTCAACAGACTGTAGGCAGTCTCTGCCGATCCTGATACGCGTCTGGCAGTTTCAGTCAGACGCGAAAGGCCTTCGAACTGCTGATGAACGTTCCGTGTAACGTGGGTTGTCGCCGTGCTGGTTTCTTTGCTGATTGCGGCAATTTCTAGGATCAAACCCTGGGTCGACTCGGCCTGTTCGAGCATCAAGGTCGCAGTCCTGTCATGGTCCTCGATCAGCGTTTGGAGATCGAAGATCTCGGTTTCGAGTTTATGTCCGGTCTCCCCGATTAGTTGTGCAGCCGCCCTGTTTTTATCGGCTATGTCTGCGATCGCGATTGAGACGCCTACCGCATGCTCTCCAGCATTGAGAACTTCGTGAGTCATCTCGGTCACGCGAGCAAATCCGATAGCTTCTGCATCGCTCGCAGTCACTCCAGACGAGACCCGAGTAACAGCGAGCACGGACTCAAGTTCTGTGGTCATCGCTAATATCAATTCGTCTATTCTTTTTGTAGCTTTGCCGGAGCTGTCGGCGAGCTTTCGGACCTCTTCAGCGACCACCGCGAAGCCAAGGCCTTGTTCGCCTGCCCGCGCCGCTTCGATGGNNCGTGCCGGCGAATTCGCCGATCTCTTTAGAACGATTGTTCAGGGATTCTATCTTCTTGGTAACGATCTCAACAGTTAAAGTGGTCATCTCTCCGGCAGTTCGCACGGCATTCACTGCGTGTTCGGAGCTCGTTTTGGCATCATTGGCTCGTTGAGATTGCTCGATACTGGCAGCGACGATCATTTCTGTCTGCGCTCGCAGCTCGGCGACCGCTGCAGTCATTTTCCTGGTAAGAGTTGATTGCTTTTTAGTTTCGGCTGCCAGAGTATGGGCCATACTCGTCGTCGAACCGACTTCGGCAGTGGCCGCAGCCGCTTGCCTCGCCTGCTCCTCCGCGCTAGC
>PLAD01000221.1:6313-7599 GCA_003134215.1 Armatimonadota bacterium | reverse complement strand
GCCTGGGATACAATTTATAAGCAGCATTACCAACTTGTTCGGGTGCATTGGGAGGGCGCATACATTCCCGTGTGGCACCTCGCCGATGTCTACGACGGATCTGGATTCGTTCGGGAGGATAAGTATCCGTCATTTGATTTAGTGAACGGGTATCCATGGGGAAATTTTTTATGGACGCTGCATCCTAACCAGTATGCTCCGATTCTGTAGTGCGTGAGGTAACAAGCTTGCAACCAACCTGTCCAAAATTTAAAGTTATAGAACCGCGGGACCTCAAGGTCTTATTACGGCAATATCTCTTCTGCATTTTAATAGTACTTTTAGCCACGTGCTGCTCATACTCCAGCAGTCAATATTCAGTGAGTCCTACGGACAACTGGATGATTCAACCATGGACTGATCCAGACGCACCGTTCAAGAATGCGCGTCTATTGGTGGCGTCAGATGTCAACGCTTCTCCGCAGCCAATTAAAGTTGCCGAAAGATATATGGGTATCTCCGATTCACATCACGGCGACAAACTCGCCGCCTTCCAAGCCGCCGCAGCAGTATGGGCCGCTCTGCATAGAGTCACCTCATTCCACGATCTCGAGACTCTCAATGGCTATAGCAATCGCGTGTTTGATAATGCTGCACCGTCAAAAGTATACGAATACACAAGATTGCGTTTTCTACTTGGAGCGGCCAGAGAAGCATTTACAAACCCTGACTACAGAATTGTTGCGCAGCGTCTTCTCTCGCATAGCCAAAATGACCCCGATGTTTTAGGCTCAGCCGCGGTTTGCTATAATGTTGACGATTTTCCCGGCAAGGCTATCGCACTCGAACGCAAGGCTCAACATTTGATGCCCACTCCATACGGCTACCGCACCTTGGGCCTCCTGTACATTACAGTCTACACGGACTCTAGCAAAGTTCAAGACGCCGAAACAGCGCTTGGTTATTGGGAAAAGTTTCTCGCACTATGGCCAAGAACAGGAGATATTCGCGACGACGCGCTTAGCGAGGTCCAGTACCTGAACACTCAGATCGCCCGCTTTCCAAAATCGCGAACACATAAGTAAAACCCATGAGATCATCGCCATCGGCATACATCACCATACCCGCAATTCAATGCAGCGCCAGACCCCGTCGGCCGCGAAATCGCGACGTATTCAGTCTCGGGTACTTAAGTCCCACGTCAGGCGAAGTTGAGCTCAAAAGACCATAAAATAGCGCAAAAACAGGACATTTTTATCGAAATATAACCAACATATGTCCAAGTTCCGAAGCAGATTTAACTACTC
>PLAD01000221.1:0-6306 GCA_003134215.1 Armatimonadota bacterium | reverse complement strand
CAGCCGACGACCGCCAACACCGGGATCAGTCAGGCCTCGCATCTTACAATGTGTAGAAGATTTTTTAGCTGAGCCTGTCACCGGTCAGTTCACGCAGGTACAATCCATCGGTATCGGTTTGTCCTGTGTCCGGCTGACGCGGTTTAATTATTTACCTGACGGAGAATTGACTGACTTTGGCTGAGACAGTTATGGAAAACTCGCTGGTTTACGCGGCGCGCAAGCACGCGTATCAGCGGACGGATGATTACCTTTTTTCCCAGCTCATACCTTATATAGGCAGCAAGCGGAAGCTGTTGGGCTTGATCGACCAGGCTGTGGCGCTGACCAAAGTGACCAGCGGCGTCTTCGCCGACCTTTTTGCCGGCAGCGGAGTCGTCTCGCGATACGCCAAGTCGCGAGGCTTTCGTACAGTTGCAAACGACTGGGAGCCGTACTCCTATGTCTTGAATGCAGCCGCTGTCTCTCTCAACAAGCCTCCGTGCTCAGTGGACCTCTTCGACCAACTGAACGCTCTTCCGGGCTGCAGCGGTTATATAACGCGCCACTACTGCCCGAACGACGATGCTGCGGCAGACCCGCACTCTGAAAGAATGTACTACACGCGGGCGAACGGTATGAAGATTGACGCGATTCGTTCGCAAATTGCCGAGTGGAAAACAAACGGCGAGATCGACAGTGACCAGATGAACTATCTGCTCGCCCCGCTGATCGCATCCTGTAGCTACACATCGAACACTAGCGGAGTTTTCAAAGCCTACCATAACGGGTGGGGCGGTAAAACCAGCACAGCCCTCTACCGAATTATGAGCGACCTTGTCGTGAAGCCCGTGCCTTTGTTTGACAACGGGCAACGAAACCATACTTTCGCAATGGATGCCGTCGAACTCGCATCAGGCATGTCGGAACTAGTTGGAGAATCACCAGCCATCGTCTACCTCGATCCTCCCTACAATCAGCACCCGTATGGCAGCAACTACCATCTCCTGAACTCAATCGCACTCTGGGACTGTCCCGACGTTCCAGACATATCGATGGCCAAAAGCGCGATTCGCGCCGATTGGAGCGCTGAGCGCCGGTCGTCCTTCAACAGCAGAGGCTCGGCGCTCAATGCCCTGGAAGCGCTGATCGACAAAATCGAATGCCGCTGGATATTGATGTCGTACAGTACCGACGGCAACATACCGCTTACTTGCCTTATTACCGCACTCAACCAGCGCGGCTCGCTGGATGTGGTTGCCCACAGCTACAAGCGCTACCGTGTCAGTAGCCAGCGTATGTCCGCCCGCTCGCATAATGTCGAATTTATCCTAGTACTGGACACGCGCGGAAAACGTACCGGCGACACGGACCGTGTTCTAAGTTTAATCGCCGCAGCCGGCAAAGCATAATTGTTTTTTGCCGGTTTTGAGAAATGCTTTTGAGTAGAAAATTATGGACATCCATAATAACGCTCTTCTTGAACTGCGGCCGGTTTACCACGCAGCGCCGCTGCAATATCTTCCATCAATTCTTGCGTCAGGCGAGCTGCGGTCAAAACGCCGTGTCGGCTACTCGATGGCCCGTCCAACTGCACGCAAACGCGATATCGCGTTAGGGCTCGGCGACTACATCCACTGCTCCTTCGAACGCCAGTCGCCGATTGTTCTCGACAAACTAAAAAAAGGCTACCCGCATGTGGTCCTTCAGTTCGATTCGGCGCGTTTAACCGATGTTGATTGCGCCCTGCTGCCATGCAGCACGAAAGCGTGGAGATCGAAATGGCAATGCGTACCGGTCAGCGATCCGTTGGATATGGCTCGCTTGATGCGGCTTTACAGTCAGTGCGGCCGATTTCACGGGATGGAGATTTTGGTTAAAGGCGCGTTGCCGCTGGATTCGCTTGTCAGGATCGAGACATCGTCGATGGAGGAGTATCGCCTGGTAGAAAAAATATCGCAAAGGCTGCCGTTGCGGAATGACGTTTCTATCGAGCTGGTAGAACCGCCTCCTATACTGAAATACGCAGCAAAGAATCTTTCCGTAATTGCAGAGTATTTCGAACTTTGTTGCCGGGTTGAAATCGATTTGGCGATTCCGATACTGCCCTTCGACTGACCAAAAAAGCCCTTCAGTTCAAAATGCTGAACTGAAGGGCCTTCATTTATAGCCCGTAGGGGAGTTGAACCCCTCTCTACGCCGTGAAAGGGCGGTATCCTAGCCGATGAACGAACGGGCCGCATTAGCCTCTAATCTTTTGGCCGCTCTATGTTACCCGCCAAGGGGAGACGTGTCAAGCTGTCATCAACAGTTTGTCCTACCAAAGCAGAAATGTAAAATCTCTCAGGTCACGTCAACGGTTCTGCTAGCCCGCGAAGTTCGACGGGAGACTCGCTCACCGGCTTCGAACAATCCGTCAATAGCCGATTTAACGTCGGCATGGAACGAATCTTTCATTCTGACGCGACGCCAGGCGACAATGGTATCTAGTCTAGTAGGTAGGTCACGTACAAAGTGTCCTCGTAACTGCTTTCGCGATCGAAAGCCGATTTCTGAAGAATCGGCGCGTTCGCGTACTTCCCGGCAATTGCGTCCATAGCCGCTACACGCTCTTGCGGCGTATCATATTTGTGGTTGTGGTTTGAGCTTCCCGAGTTCGATCCGGCTGGAGGTAAATATTCGGCGACAAGCCTTTCAAGGATATGGGTGGGGTCTGTGCCTCTAGTCCGGGCGGGTTGAGTGAGCTGCTCGGAAATTTGCGGACTAGAATCAATGTTAAACTGTATGGTAACTTCTTCCTTGTCGGGAGCCAGTCTGGCATTACGGTCGCGGCGGCTTTCATTTTTCAGCACCCAATATTTTATAGCTTAGACGCTGGTCTAATGTCTGAGATTTTGGGGGCGTTACCTTGGTCCAAGCCTACCTTATTAACGTCAGCAGTATACCAAATGCACCTACGGATGCCCAGGAGGCGTGGCGCGTCTTATCTGCATCTTCTGCCATGTCACGCTTTTACCGAATCCTGTCGTATAATATCTTTATGAATTGTTATCAACATCCTAATACCGGTACTTCCGTGTCTTGCGGTCGATGTGATCGACATATTTGTCCGCAATGTATGGTTTCGACCTCGGCTGGAATGCGCTGCCCGGAATGCGCTTATATCAATCGTGCGATCCCGATTGCTGCTGTTGAGCCTGGTTCGAAGGGCATGTCGGCCTTCGCCGGCCTCTTAACTGGTCTTGCCGGCGCCTACGTGCTGGCTTTGCTTACGTTCTTCCAGCCTTTCCTCACCATACTTGCCGCGCCGCTGTACGGCCGTCTCGTTGCGGATGCAATTAAGTCCTTCAGCGAAGACGACAAAGGCCGCACAGTTGAAGCGGTTGGTGTCGGAAGCATCTTGCTGGGCAGCTTTATCGCCTTCGGACTGCCGCTGGGAAACGTGCATACAAACCACGTATCGATGTCGAATCTTAGCCAGGCGATCGTCGGCCTTTCGGTCGGTCTTTCAATTGCGGTTTGCTACCACCACCTCAAACAGCGCAGCGCATAGTCGGTGTACTGTTACCGNNAGCTGAAACCGGCCTGCTTTGCGGCAAGTGCGACCGGCCCATCTGCATACGTTGTATGGTGCCCGGTCCCGCCGGTACCCGATGTCCGGAATGTGCTTCCCTTCGGGCATCCCATCTCTATAAAGTAAACCCGTTGCTTCTGGTTGCTCAGACTGCAGTCGGAGTCGCGGCCGGGCTCATCGGCGGTTTTCTTGTCGATGCGATAGGCCTGTTCTTCTTCTTTATCTTTTTCGCCGCGCCGGCATACGGCGGCGCAGTCGCCGAGCTGATGCTCAGGGTGGTCGGACGGAAAAGGGGAGGACTGGTCGAGTTGATCGGAACTTCCGCGTTCGTCGTCGGCGGCATCCTGCCGATTCTTTTCAGCGCGATTGCGGTGCATTCCTTTTTTGTAATTTTAGGCGACTGGCGGCAGCTGTTAGGAATAGGCCTCGCCGCAGGCGCCGTCTACGGCCGTCTGCGTTACTTCTGACAAAAAAAGCCCGCTCCATTTCTGGAACGGGCCTTTGCGAATTGTGACTATTCGCCGCTGTCTTCTCGGCTCTTCATTACTCTTCGCGCACCAGCGTAATGGTTGATATAGTACGCTTCGTCTAGCGACGATATCGTAACACCTTTGCTGGGGTTGCAGGCATGGACAAATCGACCGTCGCCGATGTACATTCCAACATGGGAGATGCCGCGGCGGTAGGTGTCTCGGAAGAAGACCAGGTCGCCGGCTTGCAGTTCACCCTTGGAGACTGCCTGTCCGGCATAATACTGTTCCTCGGCGGTTCGAGGAAGTTCGACTCCCGCCGACTGGCCAAAGATATAGCGTGTGAATCCAGAACAGTCGAAACCGGAACGCGATGTCCCGCCCATAACATAGGGCGTTCCACGGAATGCCTCTGCAGCGCGGACGACATTCCCGCTGTGCAGCGCAGCATCCGCTTCATGGGCGTTCGCCTCATGCGCTTCGATCTCGGCGATCCGTAGATCGTGGTGTCGCTCTAGATGCATCATACGCGCATCGTAGCGAGCGACATGATCGGTCCAGGCGCGGCTGTGAAGGAAGCGATAAGCCCAGCTGGAGCGGTTGACCGTTGCTTCTCTCGAAGGGCGGCTCAATCTTGCAGCGACCACGTTATCGGGCGCCTTGTGATGATGGCGCGTGTGGTGGTGCTCAACCGGGTTAGCTGCGACGAAATCTGCGGATGCAGTGTGGTGATGTCGGTGGTGCTTCGGTGTCACTGATGTCTGCGCATCGGCTACCGCATCGGCGTGATGGTGGTGGCGGCGCGTGCTCGAAGTCACTGCCGCCGTTTCGTCAGCGCTGTGATGGTGATGATGATGGTGAACTGGAGTCGACGGTTCAGTTGCTACATCCTCTGCGTGATGATGATGCTTGTGATGTGTGACCGTCACTGTCGCATCGGCTTCATCAGACATCATATGATGATGGTGACGGCGGCCTTTCGTAGTCGTGGTAACGGACGCCTGTTGGTCGGTGCTTTCGCTGTGACGGTGATGTCGGTGGTAGCCGCTGACTATCACCGAAGCTGTACCGTCGTCAGCCGCTTGATGATGATGGCGATGATGCGTCGTCGGTTGGGACGATTGACTGGAAGCCGTTTCTAAATGATGGTGGTGTCTCGCCGCTTGTGACGGTGATGCCGCTGTAGCGAGGAATGCGGCGAGCGCCGCGGTACCGGCAAGCTTGGCGCATCGCGTGTTGACGCGAAAAATTCGAACAAGCATCAGTTCAAAAGATCTGATGTTGGATGTCTCATAGGTGTCCTTCAAAAGCAAGGTCCTTTCGAATCAATAGAGTGCGGTATCCATTCCGCGTTTGCGCCCATTCGGCGATATGCCGAACCGCCGGGCGTCTAAAACAGCAAACTGTCTGGAAAACTTTAATTGCTTAAGTTGACGGAGCGATACTTAAACCGTCACAGCAATCGATAGCAGGCTAGAACCGGTGAAACGACCCTGCACTTCAATAATATCACAACTTTTACGTAATTATGGCTATTACGTATGAAAAACCTGATATTTTTTCGGGGATAGGTTTAAACGCGAGAAGGGGCGGGTAAACCCCGCCCCGTTAACAACGACTTTGGTTTAAATATCAGCTGTCGGCTAAGATGCTATTTCGACCGGACTTCTGTCGTAATAACCAAGCTCGAGGAGCAGATCGTTCGGGTCCGTATCTAGGAACTCCGATATTGCATAAATGAAGCTCGCTGACGGCCGATCTTCATTAATTTCTTCAGCTTCGAACGAAGGGACAACGCCCAAACAACCTTGTTCCATCTCTTTCTCCTCTGCGCCTCTGTCATAGGTACGCCGTCGACCAATCAACCCGGTTTGATCGACTAATAACCAGCAAACGGCGTCATTATACCGCATTGCAATGAGTTTTCACAATAAATGTGTGAGCAATTCACTTAATGTTTGTGCCATGAATTCGACCGCCGGCATTGTGCGATCGTAATTCATTCTTGTCGGCCCAACAACCCCGATTGTGCCGCGTTCTCGCGTGCCCAAAAAGTAAGGGGCGGTGACCACGCTGCATTCGCGAAGCGCGTCTACATGGTTTTCTTCACCGATAACGACTGTGACCTTGTTCTCAAAGCCGCCCATGACGTATGCAAAGACACGCGCCTGCGACCGCATAGTATCGAGAAACGCCTCGACTTTGGAAATATCTTGAAACTCGGGCTGGCGCAAAATTTCGCTGGTGCCTTCGACGACCGTGCGGTCGCCGGTTGTAGCAGCT
>PLAD01000125.1 GCA_003134215.1 Armatimonadota bacterium | reverse complement strand
TCCAGCGCACCGGGTCGTGCAGGGTGTGAGTCCTTGCATCTCTCCAGTATCTGTCGAGTCCGAACCTTTCCAGAGTCGATTTCGTTCCTGCCAGCTCAAAAAGCTTGTTGGCTGCCAGGACAGCGATTTCAGTGGATGCGATCTTCGCTTCTGCGACAGCGACTGATGCTGCGGCGCAGTTCGGTTCGGTCATATTGTGGAAGCTGCCATCCAGGATTTCTGCAGCACGCTGCAGCATCGCTTCTGCGGAATGGAGTCGGTATTCGAGATCGCCAATTTGACTGATCGTCAGGGGGTCTTCGGATGCACGTTCGACAGACGAGTCCACCCACGGTCGAGAGTTGACAGTCACAAAATCGATCGTCTCCTGGATTGCCGAGCGGGCGATGCCGCAGTCGATTGCTGCGTGCATGACCTGCGCAAAAGCTCCTGAATTAGTAGGCCGATTGTAGGAGCGATACGTATAAAGGAGTTGATCGGTCGAAACTAGGACGTTATCTATCGTAACTGTTCCGCTCGCGGTCGTCCGCTGGCCAAAACTGCTCCAATCATTGACAATGGTAAGTCCCGGCGCCTTCGTATTCGCGACCGCCAGTACTTCTCGTCCCAATGAGTCTTTAGCGAGAATAGGGAGCCAATGCGCAAATTGCGCTCCAGTGCAGTAGAACTTTTCTCCATTGACACTGAATCGGCCGTCGGACAACTCAGACAGGGTGGTATGTGTATCCAGGACATGTTTGCCCTTCGCTTCGGAAAAAGCGCTGCCAATACGATCCCCTTTAAGAATACGGTCGAAAAAAAACCTCTTCTGCAGCTCCGTACCCTCCAGTCGGATATCATCGACCGTTGTGAAGTGGTTTTGCGGAATCTGGGCGACCGAAGGATCTGCCTCGGCAATGGTCTCGAAGACGCGGCAAAGTGTCACCATTGACACATCGGCGCCACCGTACTTCTTGGGTACGGTGATAGCCCAGAGACCACTCATCGAGAAGCGGTCAATTTCGGCAGCGGGAGCGAGCTTGGCTCGATCCCGTTCGGCGGCTCCCGCCTTGATAAATTCAGCGAGGGAGCGGGCGGCTCTTATAGCATCCTCGTCGTTCAGAATAACCGACGCCGCCGGATGGTCGTCCACCAGGCCGGTGAGGCCGGAATGATCGACATCTACTCTTCTATTCATTGATAACATCGGTTGACCTCTATATCCAGCCGTGTCGCGCTGGGTTGATGTGATTGAGGTAGTAGTTGCCGATCGCATGGTACTTCCAACGTACCGGATCGTGCAGAGTGTGGGTGCGGGCATTTCGCCAGTGTCGGTCGAGGCAAAATCTCTCCAGTGTCGATTTCGTCCCGGCCAGCTCAAAAAGATTGTTAGAGGCAAATAGGGCAAGTTCTGTGGTCGCAATTTTAGCTTCAGCGACGGCAATAGAGGCTGCTGCTACCGCCTCGTCCGTTGGTGTTTCCGACGCGCTGTCGACCGATTCCGCAGCGCGGGTGATCATGGCCTCTGCAGAATGCAGTCGATACTCCAAGTCGCCGACCTGAGCTACCGTCAACGGGTCGTCAGATGCTCTTTCGACGCGTGCATCCGGCCATGGGCGCGAGCCGGAGTTGACAAACTCAATCGTAGCATTGATCGAAGCCCGTCCAATGCCAAGATCAATCGCCGCATGGATGAGCTGTGATAATGGTCCGTTGGTGGTCGGTTGTGAAAAGGCCAGATGGGCCTGAATTATGTTGTCGTCATCGACAACGACATTATCCAGAATCACTGTGTCGCTCGCCGTGGTCTTCTGCCCAAAGCCCGACCAGTCGTCTATGACCGAGAGGCCCCGTGCGTTCCGTCGAACGAATGCCAGCACATTTTTACCGGTATCGTCGATTGCGCCCACTTGTACCCAGTGCGCCATGAGCGCTCCGGTAGCATAGAACTTCTTTCCATTCAAGACTTTCGTGCCGAACCGTTCGGTCAGTCGAGTCTGGAATGTTGATGCATCCTTGTTGTTGGTTTCGGCGAATGCATTTCCAAATCTCGAACCAAAGAGAGCTTCGGAGAAAAAGAATCGCTTTTGCCGATCCGAACCGGTCCAGCGAATTGTATCGATATCGTTGTAGTGGTTTTGCGGAATCTGCGCTATTGACGGGTCTGCTTCGGCAATTCGAGCAATTACCTCGGCGAGAGTGCGGTGAGATACGCCAGCGCCGCCGAACTCTTTTGGGACGGTGATCGCCCAGAGACCACTCTGTGAGAAATCGTCCAGCAAACCGAGCGGAAGGAAACGCGCCCGATCCCTGACTGCAGACTCTTCGGCGAACTTTGCGGCGAGAGAAGAGGCTATCTGCAGCGCCTCTTCCTCTGAAGTGATAATATGTGCAGGCAAGCAGTTTTGCTGCACGGTGACTGTATGTTCTTCTGTTGATGGGAGAACCATTAGTCCTTTAGACGACATTGTCTGTGACATGGTTTTTCTTTCTTTATAGCATTGTTTTTAACAGGTTGTTCCGGCTACCAATTATAGTACCACCGTTCCCTCCGCTTGAACCTCCGACGCCGAAAATCCAGCCTTCGACTCCCGCGCAAAGGCGCTCCTCGCTGCTTAGAGCTGGACTGAAGAAAGCGTGGAGCGAGCCGCCCTCGTCGAGGTTACGGAAATGCGCAGCGATGGTGTACGCGTCGTGCTGATGGTCAGTACGATCTTCCTGCGGGTACATTCTGCTCCATAAGGCTGGGTAGGCCTCGACAATCACCGGACGGCCGCTCGGAATTGACCATCCGTCAAATGGCCAAAAGAAGATCCCGCGGTTCGCGCGTCGGATCTGGCGCAGCCAGGGAATGCCGGCGTGAGTCGATTTCGCTACCGAACCTGGCACATCGAAATGGAATACCGACTTAGCACGGCAAAGGGCTTCCGACCTTCTACGCCAGCGACTGTTGCCGTTTCGAAGTTCGCCGGCGCCTCGCTCGCCCCGCCTGATCATTTCGACCGTTGCACCTGCTTCATCGGTAGGCCAATGCAGTTGAAAGTCGTCCAGGAACGAATCCCAATCGAGCGGCAAACGGTACTTATCGAAGTATTCCAGGGGAAACGAGAAACTATGGTCGATCCCAACCAGAGAGTTTGGGGATCTCGACAGCTCTTCAACCAACCACTGAGCAATTTCCCGGCGTGACCATCGCCGTCTGCCGCTCGGCGGCAACTGCGGCACAGGTTCATTAAGACGCTCGGCGGCGTAAATGGCAAGCCCGGCGAGACCAGATTCCGACGTCCCCGCACCAGAATAATCGATGCCGATGCAATTGTCGAACAAGTAATTGCGAGAAGTCCGCACGGCAGAATTATACCGAAGCGTCACTGTTGTTTCTTCGCTAAACCACCAAAGGGAGCGACCGCCGGCGGGACAATCTACAGATCTTCGAAAGTGCCAAAGAGAACCGACGCAATCCGTCGGCCCACTTAACCGACGTATTCGACCGGCTGCCGAACATCGACGGCCATTTCTTTGCGTCATCTTTGATTGGACGTTAAGCGCAGTCTCCATTCTTCCGCCTGATTGCACGCCAGGTTTTCAACAGTAGTAGACACAATCTGCAACCCTAGAAAGAGAAACACATAAGACGCAGAAGCGCGGACAAGTATGTGATCAGAAGATCAGAAAAACATTGCGGCAATGAGGCTACGTTTAGAAACGCAAGGCGGAACAACAATTCTGCGAATCAGCGCACCTTTCGACATCACCTTGTGAGAGAGGTGGTCGAAGATCTAGATTCAGGGTTACCTGATGTCACAGAAGTAGACTCATAAAGAAACAACACGTTGACAATAAGGATAAAAATGTTCTATAATACACAAAATAGGCCTTTGCAATGTAAGGCCATTTTAAGCTCAAAACACCATAAAATTAGCGCAAAAACAGGACATTTTTTTTGGAATTCCGTCCGCTTAGGCGGTAGGAGTAGCACGCGGAAGTTGTCGGCGCTGCACGGTTGACTATCACGTTATGAAGATCGTTCTTATTCCGGATTCGTTTAAGGGAAGTTTGACGTCCGCGGAGGCAGCGGACGCGATGGAGCTTGGTATCAGGCAGGTGGACCCGGCTGCTGAAGTGGTGAAGCTGTCCATAGCTGACGGCGGGGAAGGAACTCTGGATGCGATCCTTTCCGGCGCCGGCGGTGAGCGCATTGAACGGACTGTGGTCGGCCCACTTGGGAAACACGTTGCAGCCGCGTACGGCCTGCTGTCGGACGGTAAGACTGCAGTCATCGAAATGGCGAGTGCAGCAGGGCTCGGCCTAGTTGCCCCGGCAGACCGGGACCCGCGCCGAACATCGACCTATGGAGTAGGGCAGCTCTTAATGGCGGCTGTCGAGTCAGGTGCAGACCGGATAATTGTCGGGCTCGGCGGCAGTTGCACCAATGACGGCGGCGCAGGGATGCTTCAGGCGCTTGGCGCAGCATTTATCGATGCCAAGGGCGCTGCTATTCCCGTCCCGATCACCGGCGCCGATTTGGCCACGGTGGATCGTATCGACCTCACGAACTATCGCTTTCCGACCGATCGTGTCGCTGTCGTAGTTGCATCCGATGTTACCAATCCGTTGATTGGGCTGAACGGCGCGTCCGCAATTTATGGCCCGCAAAAGGGTGCAAGCCCGGATGACGTTATTGAACTTGATCTGGCGTTGGCTAACTATGCCAGTGTGATTGAAAAAGACTTTGGTGTTGATATAGCGTCGCGACCCGGCGCCGGCGCCGCCGGTGGACTCGGAGCAGCGCTTATGGCGTTCTTGGGTGCCGAGATGTGCAGTGGAATTGACCTTGTACTTGATACCATTGCTTTCGAAGCGAAGGCGGCGGAGGCTGACTTTGTTTTTACTGGAGAAGGCAGTATCGACCTTCAAACACTGCAAGGAAAGGTGATCTTCGGAATATTAGCGCGTTGTAAAAAGTTGAATGTTCCTCTTGTTGCCTTTGCAGGTTCAATTTATCCCGAAGCGGAAGAGCAGCTCTTTGAGCTTGGGCTGCGCGGAGCGGTTCCCATCGTCGACGGAGTCATGTCACTCGAAAATGCGATTGATAGAGCATCGGCGTTAATAACTCGCGCAAGTGCCAGGACAATGCGCGTTCTGAAAACAGATATAACTTGACAGCTCTTCTGTGTAGTCATATAATATATACATAGAAGAAAACAGTTCGCTGTGAGGAAAAATCCATGGAGACCGAAATAGCGGTACAGATGTACACGCTGAGAAGGATGAGTGCAACTCAATCGGGATTAGCCGACTGCCTTTCCAAAGTCGCTGCGATTGGATATCCAGCTGTAAAGTTTTCTGCAGTAGCAGCGATGGAAGGCGATGAGCCGGCGGTCACGTCCAAGCTTGCTCGCAGGATGCTCGATGACAATGGCCTGCGATGTATCGCAACCCATCGAACCTGGGACAAGTTGACCCAGGATTTGGACCGTGAAATTGAATTTCACCTCACGCTGGGCTGCGATTACCTGGCAATCTCGTCACTTCCAAACCAATTTCGTTCCGAGGGCGCGGACGGATACCGGCGCTGGCTGCAATATTTGAGGCCGATCGTTTCCAGACTGAAAGACGCAGGTATTCGATTCGGATATCATAATCACGCATTCGAGTTTGAGCGGTTTGGAAATGATAGAAGTACTTTCTTTGAGATTATTACGTCCGAATCGGCAGAAGATTTATACATCTTGTTTGATGTCTATTGGGCTCAGCATGCCGGATTCAATTCAGTCCATTTGCTTGAAACAATCGCTGGGCGCGTACCTGTTATCCACCTGAAGGACAAGGAAGTCGGTGACGGGGAGCCCACGTTTGCACCGATCGGCGAGGGTAACTTGGATTGGCCCGCAATATTTCCGGCGCTGAGAGCAGCAGGGGCTCAGTGGTGGGCCGTAGAACTCGACGAGTGCCGGCGTGATCCATTCGACTGCCTGAAATCCAGTTTTGAATTCATCTCTTCCCACATCCACTCTGAATGAATTATCGTGCACTATGGCTGCCAAATGACGGCGCCGAGGCTGTAGCAGACCGACTCTCAAATTATCAGCTCCCAATTCCATTGGGGCTCAACACTGAAAATGGTCGCAACNNAACACGCGTCGCCTCCTGAAAGAGCTCGCTTCTCTTGAAATTGCGTGTCCAGTATTTCTATAGAAGGCAACTAAGCCTGTTGACATCTTACTCTTCCTGTGATACTATGTATATTCAGATGAAATACATTATAGACAGGTAAGCAAAGATGAATTTCCTGCCCCTCAGTTTTAAAATGCATAAATCAAGTTTAGCAATCGCCGCCGCCCTCATGATGTCGATTGCGACACCGTTAATTTTCCCTCAGAAATGTCAAGCAAATATCGTGATGCAAAACGGTCAGAATGTCGTTTTCTTGGGCGACTCTATTACAGCTTTCGGCTGGGCGAAGCCGGCAGGATATGTGAGGCTGGTTGTTGCCGGTCTCGCTTCCAGCGGTGTCGCGATCAACCCGATCCCGGAAGGAGTAGGCGGGAATACGTCTAATGATATGATTGCTCGGTTAGACGCAGACGTCCTGAGCAAAAAGCCCGATTGGGTGCTCGTGAGCTGCGGCGTGAACGATGCGTTTGCGGTTCGGAAGGTTTCCGTAGAACAGTATGAGTCGAATATGACCAGTATTGTCGATCAGTGCCAGGCCGCTCATATTAATGTCGTTTTACTCACTCCTACACCGGTTGCGGAAGACTGGACCAGCGACCTTAATGTTCGCCTTGGTGTGTTTCACGACTTTTTACGGCAACTCGCCGCACAAAAGGGCTGTGTTTTTTGCGATGTCAACGCGGCGATGATTGATGCTATCAAAAACAAGCCGAAGGCGGCATATACCTTCACTGTAGACAATGTGCATATGGATCCGGCCGGTGATTTCGTGATGGCTTCAGCCATATTGCGGTCACTTGGGCTCACTGGCGACCAGATCATCAAGGCACAAAATCAATGGATGGATATATCCGCCGGGGTGCCGGTCGAGGTGACCGTTCCAATGACGCCCCGTCAGTGGTTCGCCTTGCAAGACACCGCAGCAGTGAAAAATCAGAGTGTGCCAGATTATCTCGCGGAACAATACAAAACCGTCGTTCCGGTAGTCGGAGGCGGTCAGTAGAAAGCTGTTTCGACGCGGGTTCACGTTCAAGCAGCGCTTCAAAACATTCGCTTTGATACCATTGACAACTAGTTGAAACCGTGATACTATATCTGTGTATAAAGTTTGAGTATTCTTATTGTTAGGATGACAGTCGCTTTGGACGTTGAATACTCTAAAGGATACGAAGAGGAGAATTAAGATGAAATACAACATGAGCGGAAAAAAGCGCGCCTTTACTTTGATAGAGTTACTCGTTGTTATTGCCATAATTGCAATCCTCGCTGCAATTCTATTTCCTGTTTTTGCTAAAGCGCGCGAAAAAGCGCGTCAGGCATCGTGCTCGTCTAATCTCAAGCAACTTGGATTAGCTTTCACGCAGTACGTTCAAGACTATGACGAGTGTTACCCGTTGATGAGCGGCTATAACTTTCAAGCGTCGACTCCAAATTGGGCTCAAGAAATGTATCCTTACGTGAAGTCGACCGGTGTCTTTGCGTGTCCAGATGATCCCTCACCGGCAGCAGTGGGTGACTACGTCCTATCATATGCTGCAAATTCAGATTTTGCTGGAAGCAGTTCCAGTCAAACCACTGCGCTTCCGCTTTTGTCCGCGAAAGTGAACTCGCCGGCAAAGTCTATATTGCTGACAGAAGTACAGATGCTGGTACCTAGTGGAGAGAAATTCAATCCGACATCTAGCACACCAAACTATTATGCATGGGATACAAACGGAGAAAATTGGGGTAGCAGCAATGCGATCTATGACGCCTCAGGTTACAATTCGCAGTACCCGAACGCAACATACTCTTCTGGCCCATTTTACAACAATTCAGGAGCAGAAACCATCGGTACCGCACCATTCCTATCGTCTGGAGTACATACGAATGGTTCCAATTTCCTATTAGCGGATGGACACGTGAAGTGGCTGATGGGGACATCGGTTTCTGCGGGGATTGTTTACACGTCGTCGACGTACTGCGCGGCGCCGGGCTATTCGGTTTCCGGCGATCAGTTCGCGTCCGGCTCCGACTGCTCTACTATCACGGCTACCTTCAACTACTACTAAATCTTCTGCTCGGCCCGTCGGCTGTCAAGCCGGCGGGCGCGTACCGCAGCGATTCGAAGGCGGACATCGTGATAACGCTAAGTATAATTAATCCGCGTGATCATCGATTGCCAGATGCAAAATATTGATCGATAGCGACATTGACTAGTAGCAGGTCCTTATACTGATACAAATAGCGAATAAGGACGGAAGCAAAAATGGAAAGAACTGTAAGTTCAAAAAAGTCAAATAAGAAATTCCTTTACAGTACGATCGTAGAGAACTTCAAACGGCAGATAGACGATCGGGAACTTCTCCCTGGCGATCGGCTTCCGTCGATTGCGGAGCTTGCGATTAAATATAACGTAAGTTCTATCACTATCCGTTCGGCGATATCAGAACTTGGTAAGATGGGATATGTGATAAGCCGTCCTCGTACAGGAATCTTCGTCAGTGTCGACAACGCGATCCAGCCGCGAGCGCCCCGCAGGCCCTCAACTGAACGAGTTCACCTCTCCGGTAGCGCTTATGCTCAGACACTGGCTGGCGTGATGATCGGTTTGATCGCTGTCGCTCCTCCGCCTGATCCGCTTGACTTAAATCGGTGGGCCCACTTTAACCAATCACGTATCTCAGTACTTCGAGGGGCGGAGCAGACAATCGGCGAAGCAGGAGGAACCGCGCGGTTCGTCGGAATCGACGACTGGACACGGATTCACGCCGAGCTTCGCACCGCCATAAAATCTCACCTGGATGCAGGGGCTTCTGCGGTGATTGTTATCGACATTCACAATCACCCTGGTCTTGCAGACGAAGTAATGGCCTTCGTCGAAAGTTCAGACTTTCCGCTGATCTATGTTTCCTCGGGAAAAACTTGTTCACCGCCGTTTCATGTCTATTGCGATAACAAGGCCACCGGATTGATGGCCGGAACGCATCTGCTAAGGCAGGGCTACCGCGACATCGTCTTTATTGGTCCTCTCGACAATATCTGGGTTGACGAGCGTTGCGAGGGAGTTGCAAAAGCTGTCGAAATTGCCGGGAATACAGGCCAGTTCCGGGAGATTCCGGACAAGAGTGATAGACTCTTTGACGATCCAGTACACCTCTACAACGGTGTCGCGAAAATGCGGCTCATCGAAGCGACATTAAGTCGGCTTACCGGCTGGCCGGGTATAGCGGCGGCAAACGATGATGCCGCTATGATGATCTACGACATACAAAAGGGCAAAGGGCTGACTTTAGGTCTCGACTACGGATTGATCGGAGTCGATGATGAACCGCAAGTACGGTCTCTTGGAATTTCTAGTATGTTCCCTCCTTTCAATGAGCTCGGGCACCAGGCTGTCCAGCTAGCGTCGCAAGTCTTGCACGGACGGATCAGTAACGCAGACGTTCGGCTTCCGCCGGTGCTGTTCCCACGTGAGTCGACTTTAGCTCGACCTCACTCGTCAATTCTGAGCGAGTAGTCGAAGGCAACGCTCGGGCACGCAATGCACGGCTTGCCGGTTTCTTTTTCGTGTCGTGAAATCTATGTATGTGTAGATGGAATACATATAAAACAATGTGTTATGATTGGAAACTAATCAAATTAAGGCACGGGATTTTGAATCTCTTTGCAAGTCCATGTGCCGCACAAATGAGAGCTCCGAATTCCCTGTTACGCAGCTTGTCTGTTCTGCTCATACTGTTGCTTGGTGTTTCAAATGCGGGAGCCCAGTCGCCGGCACCTATAGCAAGGGTGATAACGTCCGGTTCAAAGCCCTATGTCGAAGTGAAAAACGGACCTGGTTATTTTCCGTACCTCATTTACGGAGTTCACCTGCGGCTTGATGAACTCCCTGGCGGCGATGGAGATTCATCCGCAGGATGGGTAGGTTCGGGGGGCGGGAAAGACGGTGCGGATTACTACTTTAATCGTGCGCAATATCTTGGTTTTAACACTGTAGTTGTCCCTGTATTCTGGAATAAGGTCGAATCGATGAACGCCACTGGATTGAAGGTTAACGATTTTGCCTACATTCAGCACATCATCGACTCAGCAACAAAGTATGGCCTTTATGTCCAGTTCACCTGGAACGGATCCGACTCCTGCGGTTACAAAAGCGCCCCGGGCTACGTGAACGACTCACCGACCGAGTACCCGCTCAACAAGCTGCATCCCGACTTTCTCGATCTAA
>PLAD01000123.1 GCA_003134215.1 Armatimonadota bacterium | reverse complement strand
GCGCGCTCACTTGTCGACTACGCCATCAAGCAAGGCGGAAAAGATAACATCACCGCAGCGCTTCTCACCATCTGAACCATTAAGTACAAAGCAGCCTCCTATCGAGCTTGGAGACTGCTTCAATTGTTAAATTGTTGACTCTTCCTTAAATACGCCGCCGCGTTAGCGACTCTGCTTAAACGCTGTTATTTAAAGACACTCAAATACTACCCCGCGCCTTATTAAGCAAAGTTTAACGCCGTACTAACTTTTCGACGCACAAAAAAAATTATTTGACGGTGTATCGGAGCGTACATCGTGCTTTTTTGGGAACTGGTAGAACTGATGCAGGAGACAACAACAATGACAACCAACACTCGAACCGCTCTAACCACATTCGTCGCGGGCCTCGTGCTCGCACTTTCCTTCACTGCCGCGCTGCCCACCCCGGCGCATGCCGAACGAACCGTCATGGTCGGCGGGTCGAAGATGTACCCCTCGAAGAACATCATCGACAACGCCGTCAACTCCAATGACCACACCACCCTCGTCGCCGCCGTCAAGGCTGCCGGGCTGGTCGATACCCTCGAAGGCCCCGGCCCATTCACCGTCTTCGCCCCCACCAACGAGGCATTCGCGAAGCTCCCGGCCGGCACCGTCGACACGCTCCTCAAGCCCGAGAACAAGGCGGAGCTCACCTCAATTCTCACCTACCACGTGGTCGCCGGACGGTATTCCGCGAAGGACATCGATAAGCTGATCAACGCCGGCGGCGGTACAGCCACTCTGAAAACAGTCGAAGGCGGCACTCTCACCTTCACCAAGGACTCGATGGGCGTCATCGATGTCACCGATGCCACAGGCGACCTAGCCACCATCACCATCCCCAACGTCTTCCAATCCAACGGCGTCATTCACGTAATAGACACCGTCCTACTCCCCAGCTAATAATACATCACCCATTGTTCGCAAGAACAATGGGTGAAAAACCAACGACGCAAATAACCAGCCCCGACGCCGACGACTCCACCCTGCGGCGAGCAGCCGACGATCATCAAACTGCCAAAGCCGCCGCCTGCTTTGCCTCTTCCAAATCGTCCAGAAGCGCCTGCTTCAAAAACCGCGCCCCGAGGATATAAGTATCCCCGCCGCCGTAGACGATATAGATATACTCCCCGTACTCGTAAGTCCCGCAGCTAAAGACCACATTCCCNNTCGACACAGTCGAGAACTCCTGGAAATTGAAGATCGCCGCATCCAGGTGGTACAGCCGATCGGTCAGCGTATTACTATGACCCGTGTGGTAGATAATCAGGTACCGGTTGTCGCCCAGGCTGATCGGGACCGACCCCGCCCCGATCCACGAGTTCCGGTACGCCGGGTTCGTCGATGCCCCCAAAATCTTCCCGCGATCCATCCACGGCCCCAGCGGGGAATCGCTGCTGGCAAAGTAGATCACCTTCCGCTCCAGGTCGAGTGTCGACGGCCTATGCAGCATCAGGTACTGGCCGTTCACCTTATCCGGAAATAAAACCGCATCTTTATTCGGAATATCGTTGATGTCGCCTTCGGCAAGCCCCAGCTTTTCCCAGTGGGTCAGGTCGGTCGACCGCGCAAGGCAGGTCGTCACATCCGGCACACCCACATTCAGCGGGTTAAAGCCGCAGTACACCGCATAGAAGACACCGTCGATCTGCGTAATCCGCGGGTCTTCCACACCCAGATAGTCCGGATCGGCCATATCGTCGCTCGGGCTGAGCACCGGCTCAGGGTGACGGTAAATTAGCTGCAAGTCCGGCGTCATCACCGCCAGGCCGATAAACGACCTGTTCCACTTGTAACCGGTGTCCTTGCGGGGACGAGCACGGTAGTGCAGCACCGCGACACCGTCGACCAGACGAGGGTCGTTCAGCATCTTGTCGCCGATGAGGCCGGTGATGATCTTATCGTTTTCAGGAGACCGGCTCAGATAGAGCGCCGCGGAGTTAAAGGTCACCCCGTCCTCCCACCAGCGATCATTCGGGCTGATAATCGGTTTGCCCTCATTCAGCCGCTCAATAATCACCCGCCGCTGCCGCGGCTTTACCATAATCTGCTGTGCAACCGAAGTTTCAACGACCTGCATAGTGAAGATCCAATCTCTTAATCCAAAACCTTATTCCGCGTGTAAGTTATATTACGCGAAACAGCCAAATTTCACTCACAAAGACTATTCAATACACCAATTGTTCCCGATTTACGATTAACCCAACATACCGGTTCTGGTGAGATAGCAAACCACCAAGCAAACTTAATGCGCACTTAATATTCCGTTAAAGATCAGCTAACATTCCGCCTTCACAATAAAAGTGCTGGAAAATATCCCACTCCCGGCAAAGCGTTGCCTCCGAGCAGTACTGTGGACTCGCTTCTACATAGATTTTAGGGAAACTATTGCTTAGGGGCAAATTAAATGGATCTTTCAAAAACTAAACTGACGGCAATTGCTCTCAGCCTAACGGGAGCAGCGGCGTTTGCAACAGGTGCAAGCGCCCAGCAAGTTTTTACCGCTAGTGAAAGCGGCTACATCACTAAGTCCGCCGGCCTTACGGAAACAAGTTCAGGTGGCAATCAGAACCTGGTTGACAACACCTCTACTGCAAACTGGGATTACGATATATACAACTTCAGCACTACGGCTTTAACTGCGTCTCCGGAAACAGGAACTGTTACGTCGGCCTCTCTAACTCTTTACAACGATAACGCGGGGACGTACGGTTCAGGCGGGACAAAGTCGAGCACAGGTATTCTAGACTTTTACCTGGGATCACCTGTCGTCAACTTAGCGAATAATGGCAGCGGTTCAACAAAAATTTGGGCACCAGTCACCACCGATAGCGAAGACGGAATGACCGGTACTGCCGGCTCGAACAACGTGCTTTCGGCGTCTCCGTTTAGCACGGCGTCTGGAGGATTGACCAACGGTTATGGAGAAGGCGTTCAGTCGACTCTGGAAAACACTCAGGGATCGACTCAGTCTACAGGCACCCCTATCACAGAGTCCTTCATAACTCTCGGACAGTTCCAATTAACTTCGGCCGACCTCACCGCAAGCTCGTTCAACGTTAACTTCAACAACCTGAGTTCTGCAGATGTCACCTACCTTGACGGCCTTACCGCCAAGAACGTACACGGCCTTGACCTCTTGATCGCCGACGACTCCACCCAAGCAGGTGCAGGTGCAGCAGACAGTTTCTACGGGGCTAATACAG
>PLAD01000231.1 GCA_003134215.1 Armatimonadota bacterium | reverse complement strand
TGACTTACGTCTTATAGTAAGTATTACTGATTGGCGCCATTTCTCGCTTGTACTGGATAAGTGCGAGAGTTGTGAAAATGATGATCCTTCCAATACCAAGTACGATTGTCAAGACGAATATGAACGTCAGTATCCTGCTTACCCAGTACGATGCATCGAAGGCGAACCGATCCCACATAACGTACAGTCGCTGACTTCCTGTAACTTCCGGAAAGAGTTCAGCCTTGCTTTTTCCGGTCAGGTCCGATACCAGGACGAACTTGTACCCTTCAGCTTTTAGCTTCTCAATAATGGGAGGGAGGGCCTTAACCGTCTCCTCGCGAGTCTCGCCGCCGGCATCGTGCAGCAGAATGCAGTTGCCTGTGCTCGCAGTGGTGACCACTCCAGCCGGTCCGCTTACGATCTCGGCGGCCGTAATACCAGGCCTCCAGTCGTTCGGATCGATCTGTTCTCCGACGAAGATATAGCCGAGGTTGTCACCGTCGATCACTGGGGCCAGGTCAGCGGCTGAAGCCGGGTCTGAGTCGGCGCGATTGGGGGCGCGGAAGAGCTTCGACTCGTGTCCAGTGATCGCTTCGATAACTCGCTGAGTTGCATCCAATTCAAGCCGAATCCTTGCGTGGGTGATCAGGTCCATTTCCGGATGCGTAAAGGAGTGATTTCCGATCTCCATACCCTCATCCCACTCTCGTTGGACAATTCCTGGGTTGGCCTCGGCGTTCTCGCCGACGACGAAGAACGTCGCGGGGACATGGAACTGATTCAGGATATTGAGGATTTGCGGCGTCCATCTCGGATCAGGCCCGTCGTCGAAAGTAAGCGCGACAATTTTCTGTTTGTTAACTCCGTTATTATCAAGAATTCCCGTTCGCTTCACGACGTACTGAGAAGGATAAGTTGTAAACAGCTCGGAAGTGATCATTCCAGAATTAGGATCGATAGTGAGCCTTCTCTGTCCGATCTTAGGCGTTCCAACGACGGTCAATATGTCGCCGTTACCAACGGGCTGAATGCCGAAGTAGCCATAGTCGATCTTCGAAAGAGAATTCGAATCTAATGATCGCAGTGAAGAGAGGGGCACCTTTCCGAGAAAGTCCCATATGCTTGGATCTTCGTCGCCGAGACGCCATAACGCCGCACCTAACGGGTGATATGACGATGCCATCAACAATTGATTGTAGGCGGTTACCGCATCCTGCATCCAAACGATATGCGCTGGAGATGTTCCGGTGCCTGCGCTGTCGTCGTAATATGTGAAATATGGGTTGCCGCTGCGTTTGTCGGTCTGAATAATTCCATCTGATCCGTCCATCGCCGATTGCGCTTTGCTTGCAGCCGCGCCGAAAGTCATGAAGTTTGAAGAGTTGCTTCCGATCACCCAGTCGTAAGAGTATCCTGCAAGTCCAATGACCGTCTTTGACGCGGGAACTGCAGCCATATAGTTTGCGAGCTCTGTTCGGAACCAATTATTGCTTGCAATAGGCCCGGCGCCTAGTCGACCCGAACTGTGTTCATCGTAAATCATCGGTACGATGAAATCGTTGACTGCAGCGAGACCTGCAAGATCGTAGGCCTTGCTCGATACGACTACATCCTGGCTTACGAGAAGATGTCTCTGATGAAACTCCGAAGCGAGCCGTGTCATAAACTGAGTCATCAGCGGACGGTCATCCGGACTGAACGACTCAAGGTCGACGTTTATTCCCTGGAATTTTTTAGCCGTGATAGTTGCGATTAGTTGTGAAATCACCCGCGACTGCTTCGTTGGGCTGGCAAGCATTTCGTGGAGAACTTGGGTCTGCAGAATGCCCTTGGAGAAGTTCTGCAGCACCGGCATTATGATCATGCCGTCCTTTCTCGCAAAATACTCTGCCTGCTGATCAATCGACGCCGGGTAACGCTCTTCACTGTTAATCACCGTGCAGCCGTCGGGTGCAAGAGTGAGCCACGCTGGTGCAAAGTGAGTGATTTGCTGACAATGCTGCTTCAGTGAGTCGAGACTTGGCTCGTCTTCAACATAGAAAGCGAGAGTGATCTGCGGATTGCTGCCCGACTGAAGTATATGGCGAGGCTGGCTCAGCTTGCTCGCGTCATCCAATTTCATTTCGGCCGCGAGCCGCTTTTTTACGTCTGAAAGTGCGCGGTCTCGGCGGAGGACATAACGCAGTCGAGCACGAGCATGCGAGTAATACGCGACCCGCGCCCTAGGGATGTCAATAATCCTCGCGTCTTGCCATTCGTTGACTGATCGCGCGATAGTCGAAGGATTCTCTCGGCGCCCATGAAATTCGGTCGACGATGACGACAGTATCGGGGTCTCAATGATTGTTACAATAAACCCACACGTGGCGATAAACGCTATAACGCAAACGAAGTAAAGAAAAAACGAAAAAAATATCTGCCGCTTCCGTGAGGAATCGTAGAATACAGGTTGTTGTGGTTCACTCATCTTTGATGAACTGAGAGAAATGTCCCCTCCAAGAAAATCATTATGCTTATCCTATAGCGACGATTGCCGTGTTAGAGTTCCCGGCTCACCACGTTTCCGTTCAAACTTGGGAATCATGTTGCGCAGTCGTAATAGTAAAAATCTCCTGGAGTGCGCTTCCAATATGGCGTAAATAGTGCTTAAGAGATTCGCATGACCATCATACACCAGATAGCGCGATTGCCAACATGGTCCGAACTTGTTTTTGAACGAAAAGAGACCGTCGAACGAATAGCTAAAGTGGAATCGCTTAAAAAGAAGCTGGCGTGCTCGCATGAACATCTCAATATCATGAGGGTCGTCTTCATTGTCGGATCCCGCCATAGCGGAAAGTCCCAGTGACATTTCACGTGCTCCCTCCGATTGAAATCGGAGAGCTGCAGACGTGATCAAGAACTCCATTATTCCATTTATCGCGTCTGAGCGGCGGCGCATAAGGTCGAGCGTCCAGCCCGATGCCATCGATCCTGCGCTGAACGTCGATCGCTGTCCAAAAATCGGTACGAAAGTAACAAAGCCTAGTACTATCCGGGTGGCTCTGTCTCGCGCGATAAATACTCGGCTGTCGTGAAAGAGTTCGGTCTGCGGAGCGAACGCACCCATCGCGAAGCTCTTCTCCACTCCGCGGCGTGACTGAAGCCACTCGGCAGAGATGGCGCTGAGCTCAGTTATCGTGAAGTTGTCCATTTCATTAGCACTATAGTAATGTTCCACATCGATACCAAGTTTGCCCATTTTGTTGAGAGCAGTTCGAAGGTCTTGAAAGGACTTGCCGCGCAATGAGAATGTCGTCAGATCGACCCACGCATCCTGACCAACTTTCAGGGTCCGCAGGCCAAGTTTTTGGTAGAGCGATAGGTACATACTGCCGACCTGATAAAACGACGGCTGCCAGTCTGACTTCCGGCAAAGGGACACAAAGCTTGCGATCGCTTCTTCCGCGTAGGCTGGATCTCCGAGAGGGTCTCCCAACGCCACCGCTCTATGACCAATAACGCGATAGGCGACGCACCATTCTCCGATGCCGTTCTCTTCGCCGAATATGTAACGCTTGTCCGGCAGTAGTGTAAAGTAGCTGATTGGCTCCGCACCCCATCGTTTAAGCATCCAGCGAGCGCGCATACGTTGTAGATCATCACTGTGATCCCTCGGCAAAACAGGCCGAAGCAGCATAAAGAGTGCGTAGGCCGAGGCGATAGTTGAAATGATCACCAAAGAGTCTTCAAACCATGCCGCTCGAGGAGTTACCGGATGCAGCACCACCTGCCCAGCCCCAAATGTGATTAGCTGTACCGATTGATCAATCGCATGCTGAATTGTCACACGCGGCCAGAATTCGCGCCGGAGCGCAAGAAAGCCAATCGGGCCATAAAAGATGGCAAATAGAAACAGTCCAGCCGCCGCCGCCACTCCCTGGCGTGCTGAAGGTTGGTCGTTTTCGGCCCAAAAGAGCGATCGGAAAAAGAAAAGGCCGCAAAGGAGAATAAGGCAGATCACCGCCTCTTCCCAGTCGAGCCCCTTGGCAAGATGCAAAAACGGGGCAACGGCGAGAATCGTAACCGTGATAGTCCATGCTTGACGTTTACGATGTGCGAGAGACCGCGCAAGCATCAGCAGAAACATTCCAAACAGGGCGATCAGCGTCCTTGAGCCATGTTCGACCAGCAGGGGCACATGTATAACTTCTATCAAGAAATGTGCGCGGCCAGGCCCTTTTGCGAGAATTGCGGACCAGATGTTAAGGAGGCCGAGTGCAGCAACTGCTACCGCGAACAGACGCACTGCCAACTGTGCACGCGACGGCGTGTCCAGATGTGTCGGGAGTGGCAGTACTTTAGGAGTGGTAACGCTCACAGCTTTACTTTGTGCTGACCGGAATCCGGTCTAGCACTGTCCTCAACGACGTTCTTAACAGAGCTCGCCAGAGATCCCATGAATGGCGTCCCGGGTACTCGAATTTGGCTGCCTTAATGTGGCAGGACAATAGTTTATCGTAAAATGCATCTGTGTCATAACGGTAGTAGAGAAGGTCGCTC
>PLAD01000226.1 GCA_003134215.1 Armatimonadota bacterium | reverse complement strand
GCCCCGTCTCCAAGAATAACAAAGGTGTCTCGCCATCGTGGCGAGTTCGTCACAAAATCCATGGGGCTCTGGGAGTACAGTTCGGCCTTCGTTGAATGGTGACCCCACACTGGTCGGGCCCATCCCGTTTGATCCGCGCGATAATACCCTGAAAAGCTCATGATCGTGCCAAACTCTTCTGGATTCTGCATTCCAAGATTGGCTGCACCGTACCCGCCGGTTGAAATCCCTCCGATTAATCTTCCTCTGGATGACCTAATGGTCCGATAGTGTGAATCGATCCAATTTACTACGTCTTTCGTAATATAAGTTCCGACTTTTAAGCCCGGACGCCCATTTTTTTGTCGCGCGGGCGCATCGACAAATTCCGAATCTCCTAATGCGCCTTGCCCGTTGCCATCTGGTATCACGACGATCATCGGCGGGTAGTGCTCCAAAGTAATCAGTCTGTCCACTTCCTCCTGAGCTCGCCCGTATCGTGACCAACCGTCGCCTGGGTCCGGAGACCCGTGAAGAAGATACAAAACAGGGTATTTCCGGTCGGAATTGCTCAACGCGTTATAGTTTGGCGGAAGGTAAATAATCAATTGCCGGGTCTGGTGAAGTGCGGCACTCCAAATTTTTGTCGTCCGAGACGTGCCGCGCAGATGCCACTCTTGCCCGGTCAACACAATCCAGGCGATTTCGACATTTTGATGTACGATATCGATCTGTAAAAGTAATCCCACGATTACCACTGTCACGATCCCGCAGATCAGACTGCTTCGAACTTTACCAGATGTCATTATAGTGTGGGCAACTGCGACTGATCCGTCGTCGCAGACGCATGGTTCGGCGAGAAAACATCAGTAAGTCCCGCTATAAATAAACTGTTCCACAATTCCCAACTGTGCTTCCCATCCAGTTGGCAAAGGCTGACTGGTATGTTATGCTGCCTTAATAGAGAAGCGATTTGTTTTGATTGAACGGTATACCGTTTTTCATCCAACCCGGAGCCAATAAAATAGTGCTGCGTCTTCCATATTTGTAAGTATTTCGCCTGGGCGTCGGGATTGTCGACAAACGCAATTGGAGAGTTATATTCAAGAAACTCTTTGTTGTGCCCCATGATTCTGCGCGCCCATCCTGAACCATCATTGGTGTAGTAGCCCGACAGAGCAATCACGCTTCCAAAGACTGCTGGGTTGTGCAAAGCGATATTTACTGCACCGTATCCGCCTTCGGAGACTCCGCCGATGACTCGTCCGTCTGGTGTAGCAATTGTCCGATAGTGCTGATCTATGTACGGCACGACCTGATCGACGACGAAATCTTCAAATCGGTTTAGCGAATCGGCGGAGTTTAACCATTCAGAGTCTCCAAAAGCAGCCTCAGCGTAGTTGCCATCCGGTGCAACGAGTATCGGTGCGACGAAATTGTTGGCAGTTGCGGCCTGCTCCGAAAATATCTGCCAGTGACCATGCTTTACAAAATCATAGGGGTTGCCTGGTGAACCGTGCAGGAGATATACAACGGGAAACCGTTGATTTTTGTCAGTCCCATGAATATAGTCGTACGGTAGATAGATGTCGATATCACGCTCGTAATCCTGTGGCCGTAAAGGACGCAGCAAGTTGGTGAAGATCTTGATGATAACAATTTGCCCGGCAGACGTGGTGATTGAAGCGCCGTCGGCCGCTTGTGCCGCCGCAGGCGTCGGTGCGCCGATAACAGAAAAAGCGGCTGTCAGGATGACAACCGCTCGCGCTGTGTCTCTCAGTAAAGTCGAAAGTTGTTTTATGTAAAATGTAGTCATAATTTTCGTTAAGGCGTCCAGTGCTATAATGGCCTATGCCGCCGATAGTTAAGAAGGCCTTCCGGGCGTCCGTCGCTGCCCTCGCCCTGGTCGCACTAGCCGCAATTATCTATTTCGGATGGCATCAAATCGGTGATGCCGCCACACTTCATCGTACCTGGAACCTCGGTTGGCTTTGCGCTGCATTGATGTGCCAACTCCTGGTGTATCTTTGCATTGCCGGCATGTTTAAACTCAGCCTGAGATCCGCCGATACACCCCCTGCGTTTGGCTTTCTGCTGTATTGCGCCTTTGCGTTCCTTTTTGCAAATCGATCACTTCCAGGACCTGCGGTTATTGGTGTCGCGACCCTTGTCTACCTTATGCGAGGGAAAAGAATACCATCCATCGATGCTCAAGCAGTCGCTGGCGCCTTCTATTTTTCGGATTACGCAGGTTTTTTTACGTTGATCGCTGCTGTTTCGGTCCCGCTATTTGTTGGCCAGCCCAACCACGCGGTAACAATCGCTTACGTGGTCGCCATCGCGATTATCGGCGCTAGTGCAGTGTTTGCTGTTTTTGTCTTTGTAGTTCCGGAATTGCCAATACGGATAGTGGCGTCCGTTGCTTCATTTTCCGCTCACTTAGTTGGACGCCCAGAACTTGTCGGCACATGGAATGTTTTTGTCCGCGAATCTATCACCGGTCTTCATTCTAAAATCGTCGCTGCGGCCAGTTCTCCGGAAAGACTGGCCGGTTACTTCCT
>PLAD01000129.1 GCA_003134215.1 Armatimonadota bacterium | reverse complement strand
TCAAGATCAAGATTGGAGACAGTGACGGACACGACGCAGATTTTGCAAGAATTGCCGCTGTCCGGGAAAGTGCACCAGGTGCACGGCTAAGAATCGATGCCAATCAAGCATTCGAACCGCCCGATGCAGTCGAGTTTGTGAGGCGGGCTCAGAAACTTACGCAGAATATCGAACTTGTGGAGCAGCCGGTTCCAAAATCGGATTACATTGGACTCAAGTACGTAAAAGAACATGTCGATGTCCCAGTGTTTGCTGACGAAAGCGCACGGAGCCTTGAACAGGTCAAAACCCTGATCGAGATGTCCGCGGTAGACGGAATCAATGTAAAGCTGATGAAATCCGGAATTTCGGAGGCCGTAGAGATTGCACGTTTATGTAAACGAAGCAACATCAAATTGATGATCGGTTGTATGCTCGAATCCCCTCTTGGTATCGCTGCTGCAGCTTCAATAGCCGGCGGGCTCGGCGGATTTGAATTCGTCGACCTCGACTCACATAAACTGTTAAAACCGGTAATATCTTTACGCGGCGGCTTCAGCGGCCACGGCTCCACTCTTGAGCTGTGCCCGAACTCTGCGGGATGGGGAATCGATTTTACTGAGAGTCAGGATGGAACAAATACCTGAGTAATGTCGTCATAGATCACAGGATATCCATCGATTAAGGACAGAACAATGAAAAAAGATGTAACCGATATGCGCAAGTTTTATCGGATGATCTACTGCTTGCCGGTCGTGTTAGTCTGTATTGGACTTTGCGCGACGGGCAGCCCAGTTCATGCGGACGATCACGGTGGGTCAAAGGACGGAAACACGCCTCCGATAAAGTTTATTGTCGGTCCTGTAGTCAAAACTCCGGACAACGGTGGAAAAGGTCAGGGGAATTCACCGAAGGACGGGAAACAGGGTGGCGGCGGCAACTCTGGAACTCAGCACCACTAGCCAGCAGATTTAAAGAAATAAAGGACGCATCTCTTCAATAAGACGCGTCCTTTTACGTGTTCCGGAAAAGATTACGCTTTGCCGATTTTAAAAACCTTCGTACCACAAACTGAGCACGTGCCCGTTGTAGCAGGTTTCCCATTTTTCATCGTGGTCGCAGTCGGATTTTGAATCTCTCGCTTTGCTTTGCACTTAACGCAATACGCCTCCATAACACTGATCCCCTTCTTCGAATACTCCATCAATTTGATTGTTCGTTCCGTTGACCTTCGCAGGGATGATCTGCGTCAAGTTACGCGGCCTTATTAACCGAACGACCAGGGAGTTGCTTCGCTATTTTACGCTGAAAATCCTGCATTCTACGCTCAAATGAACCAAATGGACTAATTTTTTTTTAATGCCGATTATCCAAGGCCGCCGCCGCTAAGTCCGCTTGACAATTCAGATGGAGAATTGACTTTAACAGCGCCATCAGGAGGAGTAAACTGAAATGTCGAGTGAGGCACGGGAGCATTGAGCCGCTGATTCATAAAGAACTCTGTTCGTGTAATTTGAAGTCCGTCGCCATCCGCACTCGAGATTGTCGGCAGCACCAGACGAAGCTGAAACGGAAGCGAGTCCGACGCTCGAATATACAGCGTAACATGAGTGGCCCCTCGCGCCCCGTTCATCACGCCGTCAAGCTTCTTCACGGGTACTCCTGAGAGCACAGTGGCGCTCGCAGACATCCAAATCACTCTTTTACCCTGCAAGCCGCCTGTAACGCCGGTGACGATGTCATTAGGTGCATTTCGAGATGCATATTGGTCGGTAAGTTCAGAGTAGAAATACTCCAGTTTACCGTCGGATACGACGGTACCGCCGCCCATCAGTCCGTCGTTCTTCAGCGAAAAGAGCTTTGGCTTCTGGAAGGCGACTTCATCGGTACTCTGTATTGTCCTGGGTTTAGATCCGGCGACCGTGGGCTGCAGTTTGGTGCTGTCTTCAATGGTCACCTGATAAGTTTTCACCGAGCGCAGTTTGGTCAGCATTTGCTGGTAGCAGTCGGAAGGAGATTCAGCAAAAGCGGCTTGCGGCACACACATTACCGCAAACCAAATAACGATGCTTGCGCCAAAAATGCCAGTCAAAAATTTCATTAAGCCCGTCATAATCTATCCGATCTAATTTAAGCCTTAACCGAACGTATTCCGACTTTCTCCAAAACTGCCATTAAGGCAAACTTTGGAAGAGTCATTACCTTTGAGATTTTCTTCGGATTTTGCCAGAGTCGGTATACCCACTCCAGCCCGCCATTCTGCATCCAGACCGGAGCCCGCCGGACCAGACCTGAGTAAACATCGAATGATCCCCCGACTCCGATCAATACTGGAATACCAAGTGCTGCCTTATTGCGGTCGATAAACATTTCCTGTTTCGGAATTCCGAAGGCCACAAAGATCACATCGGCCTTGCACGCGGCGATTTGGGCTACCATTTCAGGTTCTTCGTCGGCCTTAAAGAACCCATGCCGGGTCCCGACGATTTGCGCACCCGGATACTTCTCGGTAAGTTTTACTGCTGCCGACGCCGCAACATCAGGCCCCGCACCGAGAAAGAAGAGACGGATGCCCGATTCACTGGACACTTTACATAGTCTTTCGACCAGGTCGACGCCCGACACCTTATGTCCGATGGGCCGTCCAAGTAGTTTTGAAGCCCAGAGGAGCCCAGCCCCATCGGGGGTCACCAAATCGGCGCCGGTGACAATACGCTCTAACTCTGGATCGTCCTTGGCCAGAACAACCATAGATGCGTCTGCTGTCACGACATGACGAGGAGTACGATCTACGATGTACTGATTGATTAAGGCTAACGCCTCATTCATGCTTAACCGATTGATCCTCAATCCGAGCAGTTCAATAGAGTCCAACAGGGATTAGTGTCTCCAGTTTTCGTTCATTTATTTAAGCTTATCTTCCGATGGAGATAGCCGCCCCGCGCCGAGATGCCGAAGCCGCGCCGGCAGGGTCTGGATCCCTTTTAGCTGTCCGCGCAGCCATTCAAAGGAAAGCTCCTCGTGGCCGAAGATGCCTCGAGGACGAACTAGCATTAAGATGATCAGCAGCGCCGCATAGACAACCAACCGGTAATCGGCGAAGCTTCCTCGCAGCACTTCTGGCAAAACAGTCAAGAGGACAGCTCCGATTGCTGTACCACTGACGCTCCCCATTCCTCCGAGTACGACCATCACGACGATGTTGATCGATATAACGAAATTGAACTCGTTCGGCGTAATTAAGCATTCGGTATGAGCAAAAAGTGCGCCTGCCACCCCAGCGAAGAACGCCGAAAGTACGAAAGCGGTAATTTTGTACTTCGTCGTAGGTATACCCATTGCCTCGGCCGCTACTTCATCTTCGCGAATCGCCATAAACGCAAGACCGTGCACGGAGTATCGAATATTTATCGAGACGATTATTACAATCGCCGCCATCAAATAGACCCAAAAGAAAGAGGAAAGCGGCGGTATGGTTATAGGGTCGAGGTTTGGCGGGTAGATCGTGCTGAAACCTCGCGGCCCTCCAAGCTTGTCGATGTTGTTCAAAACGACGACAATAATCTGATTTAAACCGAGAGTAACTATTGCAAGGTAATCGCCCTTGAGCTTGAGAGACGGCAGGCCGACAAGTATACCTGCAACTGCGGCGACGATTCCGCCAAGCAACATCGCCAATACAAGAAGAACACTGCCGAGCCACCAGGAAATCGATCCGTCCGCATTGAACCAATGTCGAAATACAGTGATCTGGCCGTATGTGGTTAACGCTGCTGCCGCATAAGCCCCTATTCCATAGAAACCGGCCTGACCGAGAGAGAACTGGCCAGTAAAGCCATTGACGAGGTTCAAGCTCACCGCAAGTATCACGAAGATACCGGCGTGAAGGATAACGGAAATGTAGTAGCTGTCTATTTGAGTGCTGACAAGATAGTTCAGTCCCAGCAGTACGCCTATGAGCACGATGGCAAAGATCGATCGCCTCAGCATCAGACCTTTTCCACCCCGGCCTTGCCCAGGAGACCCGACGGTCGCACCAGGAGAATGACTATGAGAACAACAAATGAGACTGCGTCACTGTAGGATGGAGGTATGTGGATTAACGATCCGTACCCTTCCACCATTGCTTCCGCCAATCCCATAATCAAGCCACCCAAAGCAGCCCCAGGAATATTGCCGATTCCGCCAAGTACCGCAGCAGTAAATGCTTTCAATCCGAGAGGTATTCCCAGGTACGCGTTTATCTGTACGTGTGTCAGCGCTGCAAAGAGAAACCCGGCCGATCCGGCCAGAGCAGAACCCAGAAAAAAAGTGAAGGAAATGATGTTATTAATATTGATCCCCATCAAACTTGCCGCGTCTTTATCCTGCGATACTGCCCGCATCGCCTTCCCTACTTTCGTCCGCGTGACGATGAACCACAGGATGAATAGCAGCACCACAGTGAAGGCGATCAAGAGGAGCGAATCCACCGGCTCGCTGATTCCATAGAAGTGGACGAGTTTACCGTCCGACGGTAAGATCGGCTTGCAGAACTGCGGATCAGGACCGAAGACTCCTTTGAGGACGGCGACATTTTCAATCAAAAGGGAAACTCCGATGGCGGTTATCAACGGAGTTAGCTTCGGTGCGTTTCTAACAGGCTTATATGCAAGGCACTCGATGATTACGCCCATAATTCCACAACCAATGGTCGCTGCAGCAAATGCTGCTGCGCCCGCATACCAGTTGTCGACATGGGCATTAAACATGGCGCCGGCGACATAAAAGGCAATGTAAGAACCGACCATGAAGACATCGCCGTGAGCAAAGTTTATCAAACGCAGGACACCGTAAACCATGGTGTAGCCTAGAGCGATCAGGGCATAAATGCTGCCTAATGACAAACCGTTAACGACCTGCTGCAAGAACGTCAACATCGCTTGATGTGAATCGGGCATCGGTTAAATACCAACGTCCGACGGCTTAATTGTGGTGACGTAGACTGTCTTGTTACCCTTGACTTCTAGAACTACCGCAGGTTTAACAGCGTTTCTGTCGGGACCGATCGTGATTTTACCGGCTACTCCGGGAAAGTTGGTAGTTGCCGCAATGGCATCTCGGACCTTTGCGTGATAATCGTCACTTGAATAGTTGCCGTCATCCGGTTTGCCTACCGCCTTAATCGCCGCGATAATTACGTTGGTAGCGTCATATCCAAGAGCCGCCATGGCATCGGGAACGCCCTGGTTGTATTTCGCTTCGAATGCTTTTGTAAAGTTCTGTACCGCAGGCTCGGTGCTGTCGGGCGAATAATGATTACTGTAATAGCTTCCTTCAAGGGCTCCATTTGCGCCTTCAAAAAGCTTAGAGGAATCCCAGCCGTCGCCGCCGAGGAAGGGAACCTTGATACCGAGCTGACGGGCTTGCTGGGCGATCGTTCCAACCTCGGTGTAGTAGCCAGGTACATAAATCACATCCGGGTTTTGCTCTTTTATCGATGTCAGTTGTGCTCGATAGTCGGACGCTCCCGAAGATGTCGTGTACGACTGCTCAATTACGATCTTCCCGCCCTTCTTTAGAAAGTACTGCTCGAAGTACTGTTTAAGCCCGACGCTGTAGTCCTGAGTACTGTCGTAGAATACGGCCGCAGATTTTGCATGCAGATTGTTCGTGGCGAAAGTTGCCATGACTGCGCCCTGGAAAGGATCGATAAAGCATGTCCGGAAGATATAGTCGCCGATTTTGGTAACCCGCGGATTCGTGGCGGCCGGAGAAACCATCGGAACTTTTTTCTGTTGACAAACCGGAGCGGCTGCAGAACTATTGCTCGATGTGATTTCGCCAAGTATCGCGGTGACATTGTCTTCGTCGATCAACTTGCTGACGACGCTTTTTGCCTGATCAGGCTGGCCCTGATCGTCATACATTTTGCTGACGNNGTTGACCCCGCCGGCTGCGTTGGCCTCATCAATCGCCATATCCATTCCAAGCTTCATCGAAGTACCGAAGGTCGCTTCAGAGCCGGATGTCGCACCATAAGCACCGATCACGATCTGGCTGCTTGAACTATGATGGGCGCATCCTGAAGTAAATAGCATTGCGACGGCCAGGAAGCCGAGTGACGTGAGAACCGATATCCGAGAAGCCCTAGACTGGCGCATTGATTGCTCCTTCAATTGTTGACATGATTTACCAAAAGTTAGTGTCCTGGCAATTGTACGACATTTACGCCGCAAGTTACCGTCCTGCGGTAATCTGCCTGTCTTTTACACCGATGAGAATGAAAAGCGTCGTCGCCGTCGCCGCGAGTGTCACATAAAGTCCGACAAGAAAGTCTGCCGGGGCATACCGGAAATCGACGGAATGTGAAGCGCCTGGCGGTCCCGCAGGAATCAGGACCGCGCGCTGGTCGCCATTCGCTCTAAATATCGTTTTTGATATACCGTCCACATATGCGGTCCATCCCGGGTGCATGGTGTCGGCAAGGATTAATACCGAAGGCCGACTTGCAGCAGCGCAAGACAGATCGACTTCGTCCGGCAGGTCTTTAACAACTGTCACAGGCTGCGGCGCTTGCGGCGATTGAAGCTCTGACGTTTCCGGCATGTCTTCGATAATTGGTAGGCCAAATGGGCCTTCCCCGCGAAGACTGCCGACAAGATTGAGTATATCTCTCGTTTGTCCTTGGACGTTCCGCCAGTTTGTGTAGAGAGCGGACCTTCCGGTATAAGCCAGATTATGGTAAACGGCGACGTGTCTCCCATGTCTATTCCAGGATGAAATATAGACTTCTTGGAAACCCGGGACATTTACAGTGTTTACCCGGTAAGTGACCAGGTATTCAATCCCTAAGACCGACATGTACCGGCTTAGATTTTGAAACGTCTGCGGCGGTAATGGAGTTTGATGCGGAGTTCGTGGTAAAAGCGGCTCTACGGCGAAGTCCAGCAGTTCCTGACTGTCTTTTCTATACTCTGGATCGTATCCGCCTGCTTCCCGAAGGCCATAGGTCATACCAAGGCAAGGCGAAAGCGTGTCCGGCCATTGCTGCATAAAATCAGGATCATTTTCCTCAAACGACTTGTAGGTCGTGAAGTTCTCCCAGGACCGCCGTGAGTCGGGCATGAAGACGCGCCCTGCACCAGGCCCGATTGCGTTTGCGCTGATTAGTTTAACGACCGGGGACTGGTCCATTTGCTCGATCTGAACAACCGACTTCAACGGATAGAGCCCGTGATCGTGCCAGCCAAGGTCGACTGCAGAAAGTACGATCAGCGTGACGGCGACGGCTAGGCGTTGTCTTGAAGGAACTCCTTGTGCTAGGAATTCAGCCCCTCTGCCGGCAAACAGCGCTGCTGCAATATTGGCGCCGAGCATCAATCTTGCTGGATCGTGGAATGCACGAAGGCCTGGAAGCAACACAAATGCCACTCGGTACAGAATGCCGGCCGACCCAAGCGATAGCAGCAGACTGACGACAAAAGTAATCGACCAAAAGACGAATTGTCGGCGGCGCTCTGATCGCGGCTTTTCAAACTTCCACAACGCAATGCAGCCGGCGAGGGCTAGAGCGAATGGGACGATTCCTATGTAGTTGTCGGTTTCCCAGTAGTTGCCGTGAGCGTGCCAGTCTCCGCGCATAGGACTGCCATACAGATGCGGAAATATAAAGTTACCTACCTCATACCAGGGAAGGTAAAACCGATTGGCAATACGTAGAGTCAACGCCTGGCGCGCAGAGGAGTGAATGAGCTGAGCTACAGGAAGCCAATAAGCACACGAGAGCGCTACTGCCAGAAGTCCTCCGCATATGCCGGCGATCGCGACCCGAATGAACGGTTGACGATCTTGCCGAGAGTAGTAGGCAAACAGTCCATAAGGGACCATCAAATAGACGGAAAAGACAGTGATCTGTGTGTGTGCGGCTAGTAGCTGCATTGCCAAAGAGGCGCCGAATATAACGATTCGGCGGGGATCCGGTGCAAGAACCAGGAGTTCAACCAAATAAAGAAGAAGCGGAACATAGGTCAGCGCGGCAAGCATATTGGGAAATTGGGCTTTAGCGACGAAATATCCGCCTAACATATAGACCAGAGACGCAAGTAGTGACGGCAGAAAATCCAGCTTGAGGGTGCCTTTTCGCGCAAGCAGCCAGAAAAATAAACCTGCAGCGAAGATATGGACTGCTTCCGACATCATAATAGCTGTGACTGCCGGGAAGAACGGCAAAAGCAGAGTT
>PLAD01000276.1 GCA_003134215.1 Armatimonadota bacterium | reverse complement strand
TCGTAGAGTGATGAAAGGCGACGATATTGCTTAGTCCGGTAACATCAAGATTACACTCGTCTATCGCCTGCGGCCACGACCTTACGGTATGGTTACCTATAAGAATTTCGATGTCTGCGTTCTGTACGCTGGCAATCGGAGCCAAACGGATATCGGATGAGGTCGAGTTCACACGGCGATCCGCACCGGCAGCGTAGAGCTGATAGGCCCAGTAGGCGGCGCGTGGTCTATTGGTTGCGGGTTCTATAATGCCGTCTATGCTGTGATTAAACCCATTTATCTGCCCCTGCGAGTCTGGCCAACAGCCCTTACAAGCACCGTCTACCCCGGACTTTTCCAAATAATAGAGATAGCCGATAATTTCTCCGGGTTCATATTGGGCGGTTGGGCCGACGGTCTCATTGATCTGTATCTTGGTCAACTTCAAAGCCTTGTATTGAGGGTTTTTCGCGAGCAGCGCCTTGACCTCTGCAACGTCGTTCGGAATCATCGCAATATCTCTGTCTTTGTCCAGTTCATGCCAACTGAGGTAATTCACCTCGAGGCCGTTCGCGACGCAGTAGTCAAGAAAGTCTTGTATAGCCTTGATATTAAACTTCGCGTAGCTTGGACCTTCGATCGGAACATTCGGCCCAAGCGCTTCACGAACCGCATGATACGCATGATTATAAATTGCGTAGAAGTCACGAATATCGTGTGATGGAGCAAATTGATCTATTGTATTGTCTGGCTCATTCCACAAATCCCATATTGTATCGTACGAGCGCCCATCGAGTGCCAACTGCTTAACACGTTGCTCAAAGGCATCCCAGTTCAAGGAGGGGGAGTTCGTGTGCTGATATCCCCATATATCGCTTAATATCATGATCATCGGTATGCCGAGCGACTTGAGGCGATCACGTTCCGTCTTATAGTTAAATCCAATTCGCCATATCTGAGGACGGAGGGCAGCCATTAGAGAATCGCCGCCATTCGGTTCGCCTTGTCCGAAAAACCCGCTCATCGACTTGTTACCCTGGACGGCATCATCGGCCATAACGGTAACGGTAGGCGGCAGTGACGTCGGTTTACTGGAGATCAGACGGATCGCATATACTTCCGTGATGTTACTGCTCATCTTGCCGGCCCACAGCCATTTGCCCGGTTCCATAACAATAGCAACAATCTTAAGTGGAGGGACAGGAGCAGTTGTCTTCGGATCTCCTTCAGCCGACGGAGAGCCCCCAAAGCGATAGGTGATATCAGCAAGTGTTGTAGACTGGGTTAATTCAAAGTCATCGAGATCCGAACCATGAAACGAGTATCCGAATATTTCGCCTTGTGCGTCCTCGACTCGCGCTGAGATCAAGCCTGGGATAGAACTTGTCGGATCGTCGCGCACAATGCCGCCAAGACCTATGGTATCTGCAGGAAGAGGCTGGTCGACATTAAACGAAACGTAGTTATGTTTCCGGGCTGTGAACGTGACTTGTGCGTGAGCGCCAGTAGGCGAAGCAGATAACGACCCGGTGGATGTAGTGTCAACAGCGCCGTTGAACTGGATTGGAAGGAAAGGCTGCACAGGCGCCATGAAATTGATGATTGGCTCAATCTTCCACTCGCCGCTTGTGTTTTGACCACTTAATTGAATGTCGACTGAGCGCCCACTTTCGAGCGATGATAGAATGACCTGCGGATTGGATGTCAACGCCACAATATTGAGGCCACCGCTCGCCGGGCTAATTGTCGTCGTCGCTCTTGATGATCCGGCAGTAACTGTAACGACCGAATCAGCGGGGACGCCATTCTGGAAAACAAGACTGAGAACGCCATCTACAATGTCCGGAGCTACCGCCGGCTCGTCCGCACGAACTATGCATCGAAGGCAAACGAGAAGAGAAGTGCAAAGAAAAATCACAGCGATGCAAGTAAAAGAAGTGCGGCATTTCATTTCACATAACTCAAACTCGCGAAGGCCAATCGTGCAGAAAGTATCGATATTGTGCTTCACATAAAAGGAATGATTATCACTTGATTTGCGCCGCGAATTTTCCCTCCGAATATGTTCACCGTTAAGAAACGTCGGGACTTACACTTTTGCGGTTACTTCTGTTTCTTTGTCATCGAAGCAGGAGTAGAAGTAGGGGGTTTCGGCTTCGAATTCGGCGGCGCAGGTGTCTACCATTTTGTAGACGGGGCGCAGGCCGAGGCTTTTGACCAGGGCTCTGACTGTCTTTTCCGGCACGGCGAGCGCTTCTGCCAGGTGACGGTCGCTGAAGCCGAGGTGCTTTGCTTCACGTATTAAAGCTGCAAGCTCGGTTGAGATTGTCGGAAAGAGCTCCAGGGCGTGGCTGCGAATCTTGTTTTCCAGTTTGACCAGCCGCTGCAGTTTGACCAGGAACCACTTGTCGACATTAGTAAGCTGTGCGACCTCATCAAGACTCATCCCACGATGGAACGCCTCGCAAATGAGGAACAGCCGCTCGTCAGTGGCGAACTCCAGGCCATTCTCGATATCCATTTCGGTGCGCAAATCAGCATTCTTTGGACGAAGACCATAGATGCCGATCTCCAGGCTGCGGACAGCCTTCAGCAGAGCTTCTTCGAAGCTGCGTCCAAGCGCCATAACTTCGCCGGTCGCCTTCATTTGGGTGGTGATTCGGCGGTCGGCCAGGGTGAACTTGTCGAATGGCCAGCGCGGAATCTTGACGACGCAATAGTCAAGAGCGGGTTCGAAGCAGGCGAGAGTCTTCTTGGTAACTGCGTTTGGTATCTCGTCGAGGCGCAATCCGATAGCGATCTTCGCAGCGACACGTGCGATCGGATAACCGGTCGCTTTTGATGCCAGCGCCGATGATCGTGAAACACGCGGGTTGACTTCGATAATGTAATATTCGAATGTGTGCGGGCTGAGCGAAAGCTGGACATTGCATCCGCCTTCGATGCCAAGGGAGCGGATAATCTTCAGCGATGCGCTGCGAAGCATCTGATACTCTTTGTCCGAAAGGGTTTGCGACGGCGCGACGACAATGCTGTCGCCGGTGTGGATACCCATTGGATCGAAGTTTTCCATATTACAGATGGTGATGCAGGTGTCGGATGCATCCCGCATCACTTCGTACTCGACCTCTTTCCATCCGCCGAGAAACCGCTCCACCATAACCTGGTGTCGAGGAGAAAGCTTAAGGCCGCGGCTCCCGATTTCGATGAGCTGCGCGGGAGTCTTCGCGATCCCTCCCCCGGTGCCGCCGAGGGTGTAGGCAGGACGGACGATCAACGGCCAGGGCGCCTCGGTGTTGCGCGAAAGTATTTCCAGCTCTTCTTCGGTTTCTACAATCCAGCTGTTCGGAACAGGCTCGCCGATTTCACGCATCAAGCTGCGGAACCGTTCTCTGTCTTCCGCCTGCTGAATCGCCTTGAGCTGCGTTCCAAGGAGCCGGACGTTGTACTTTTCTAGAATCCCTCGTGTCGCGAGTTCCGTGGCAAGATTGAGGCCGGTTTGGCCGCCAAGTGTCGGTAGGAGACCATCTGGCCGTTCCTGTGCGATGATTTTTTCCGCAAATTCCGCATTTAACGGTTCGATATAGACCGCGTCGGCCATCTCTGGATCGGTCATGATCGTCGCCGGGTTTGAGTTGACCAAGACTACGGAAATTCCTTCTTCGCGAAGGCTCTGGCACGCCTGGGTGCCGGCATAGTCGAACTCGGCCGCCTGGCCGATAATGATGGGGCCGGAGCCGATCACCATCACCTTCTTAATTGATAAATCTTTAGGCATAGTTTGTTTAGGGGAAGAGGAAACTCTTCCAAGTTATTATCCACATCAAAGCAAGACTTGACGACCTCACTTACAGGTTTGTCAGCAACTGGATCTCCGCGAACGCGAAACTTTCCTGAGTGACCACCTGCCAGATGATCCAATCGATACGACGGTTTTCTTCCGGACGGTTAGCTTGCGCATCGGGTGGAACAGTCCTTGCGAAACGAAGACTTTCTGGTTCGAGTGTTTCGACGTAGCGATCGGTCAAGGCGAATGTAGCGCGCAGTTGCTCTATTGCTTCTTGCCTGTCGCGACGTATATTGGGACGGATGTCGTCCCATGGAAGGTTCTGACAGACATGGCCAATCCACCATCGCTCCTGCTCCGTCAGTCGAAAGACAATCTGTTCTGCCGAGTAGAGGGTCCGCCGCCCAAAGCGCGCGGTCCACTGCTCTGGTGTCAGCTCTTCGATAAGGTCGATGAGCTCTCTGCGTTGGTCGCCGATATAGGGATAGATCTGATCGAAACGCATAAATTTAAAGTGAACTCACCATCAGCTCCACCGTCCGGCGAATATTTGTGGTGACGCTGTACCGTGCGACGGCATCTTTACGCGCACTTACCGACATCTTGTCGCGAAGGGGTGCATTATTCAACAAATTACCCAGTTTGCTCTCCAGTTCCTCGACTGACGGTTTACTCAAAAGATAGCCGGTTTCGCCGTCCTTGATGACGTCCGCGGTGCCGCCGGTTAGAGA